>NZ_CAAAFT010000106.1:717-16056 GCF_900634765.1 Candidatus Protofrankia californiensis
CCGTGGGATCACCCAGGACGTCACGATCGTGTCCGGCCATGTCGACCCGTCGCATCCGGGCTCGACGGTCGACTGGGATGCCGTGGCGACCGGCGCCGGGACGGTCATCATCCTCATGGGCATCGGTGCACTGGAGCGGATCGCCGCCGAGCTGATCAAGCGCGGGCGTGCGCCGTCGACTCCGGCCGCGGTGATCTGCAACGGCGGCAGCCGCGATCAGCAGGTGGTCACCGGCCCGCTCGCCGACATCCCAACCCTGGCCGCGCAGGCCGGCATCCAGCCGCCAGCCGTCATCGTCATCGGAGAGGTCGTCACTGTGCGGGAGCAGATCGCGGCTTTCCAGGAGAAGATGGCTTGATCCCGCGGCGACCGCCCCACGCGATGATCAACTCACGGCGACCGGGGAGTTGGGCTTCCGGCAGCGCGAGAAAAAGCATGATCGCGCTACCTTTGGCCCTCCGACGGGTCCTGCCCGAACCGCCGAGCAGAACCGGAGCCACGACGATGACTCAGCATGAGCGTCGACCGGCGACCGCGGTGGATACCAGCCTGACGGCCACGCCCGAGCAGTCACCCGAACCCCGGTCACCCGAACCCCGGCCATCCGGGCCCCAGTCACAGGTGACCCGGCCATGGGTGGGCCGGCTGCGGGCGGCCCGGTCATGGCTTACGCAGGGCCTGCGGCGATTACGCGACTCCGTGGACGCGATCGTCGAGGCGGGCCTTGCCGCGACCGTGGCCTGGTTGCTGGGCGTGCATCTCGTCGGGAACGATCGGCCGTTCTTCGCGCCGGCCGCCGCGCTGATCGTCCTCGGGGTCACCCGCGGGCAGCGGATCCGGCGGGCCCTGGACATCTGGGTCGGTGTCGCGGTGGGCGTGCTGACAGCCGACGTGATCGCCCGTGCCGCCGGCCCGACCAGTGTCTGGTCGGTGGTGGCTGTCACCGTTCTCACGCTGTCCGTGGCCGCCTTCCTCGGCGGCGGGGTGATTCTCATGGTGCAGGGAGCGGTATCCGCCATCTACGTCGCCGTGACCACGCCGACGGACGGCAGCCTCGTCCCTGCCCGGTTCTTCGACGCGCTGGTCGGCGGCGCCGTCGCCATCGCCGTCAACCAGCTTCCGTTGCGCGCCGATCCGTTGACCGAGCTGGCCGACGAGTCCTCGCCGGTGTTCGAGCGGCTGGCCGACGTCCTCGACAGCGTCGCGGCCGCGCTGAAAGCCGAGGATCACGACGCTGCCAGGCAGGCGCTGGACGACGCGCGCAACGTCGATCCCGCGGTCGCGGCGTTCCACGATGCGGTTGCCGTGGCCGAGGAGTCGGCCCGGCTCGCCATCCTGCGCCGGCGTCGTCCGCCGTCACTGGTGGCATACAGCGAAGCCGCCATCAAGATGGATTACGCGGTGCGTAACGTCCGTGTCCTCGCCCGGTCCGCGGCCATGCTGCTGAGGCTGGGCGGCCCGGTATCGCCGACGCTCGTCGACGCAACCAGCCAGCTCGCCGAGGCGGTCCGCGCGCTGGGCGGATATCTGACAGCGCTGGTCGGGGAGCAGGCCGGGGCACATCGGGGCAGGAGCACGCGAACGCGGGCGCGGACGACGGCCCTGCAGGTCGAGTCCGCGCGAGCGGACGCACACCGCAGCGCCATGCGGGCCGTCCGGCTGGCCGCGCAGGCACTGTCGCCGGAACAGACGCTGCCCGCCGTGATGATTGTGGGCCAGGTCCGTTCGGCCGCCGTGGACCTGCTGCTCGGCATGGGTCTTGAGTTCGACGAGGTCATGCACGCCACGGACGAGGCACTCGGGTTCGCCACCGACGACACATGACCACGGTGTGCGCCCCGGTTGGAGGGGGTGCATCGGCTGGACGCCCGGTCGGACGTACGGATGTATCGGATCTCGCTGCAGTCAGTCGAAACGGATTGCGGTCAGGGTGCGTGCGCTGCGGCGGTCGATGATCTGGATCGACGACCATCCCTCGCGGTACAGCGCTGCCGGGTCCGCGCTGCGAAGCTGGGCCCACGCCTGTTCGTGGCGTCGGAACGCGCGAGAGCGCACGGTCCGGCCCCGTGCCCGTTGCCCTGCGAGCGCATCCGCCGGCGGTGTGTCGATCAGAATGAGGTGAGCGGGCCGGTGGCGTAACCGGGCGAGTCCGGTGATGGCCTGGCGCGCCCATCGCCGCGTCCCGCACTCGTGGACGACGAGGTCCCCACGGTGCCAGGCCGTCATCCACGCGATCCGGGCGTAGTGCAGGGTGTGCACCGCGGGCCGGTAAAGCCGGTACGGCGCGCGAGGCCCGAACCGGGCCCGCAGGGCGGTCCGGACGCCCGCGGAGTCCAGCACCAGCGGCCCGGCGTCCTGGCCACACTCACGCACGTCCGTGGTGTCGCCGAACATGCGTCGGATGAGCGTGCTCTTGCCGGCTCCGGGGATGCCGGCCACGACCAGCACTGTGCCGCTGGGGTAGCGCAGCGTCCAGCCCTCGCCGGCCGGATCGCCGGCACGCGTGGGTCCGGATCCGTCGAGGGCAGAGGTATCACGCTCAGTCGTGTTGCGGTCGGTCGTGTCACCGCCTCCCGCCTCAGCGTCCGCCGAGTCCCGGCCGGACGTACTGGCACGCAGGCCTGCGCCGGGGCTGGACAGTCCTGGTTCGTACCCGCCTGGAGATCCGAACAATCGGGACGTCATCGGGCTGTCTGCCGGGGCCGGTTCACGGCGATCAGAACCGGTTCACGGCGATCAGAACGAGGTGAGACGCAGGATTCTGTCATCGCTGTCGCGTGGTGAACCACGTCCATCAGTGTTGCTGGTCGTAACCCATAGTGACCCATCGGGAGCGGCCACAACAGTGCGTAGGCGTCCGACTTCGCCGTCCAGAAGGGCATGGGGTGTGCCGGCACCCTTTCCGTCAAGAGGAACGACCCACAGCCGCTCGCCGCGGAGTGCGGCCGCGTACAGGGTGCTGCCGATGATCGCGGCCCCACTCGGGGATGCCTCGGTGGGTGTCCAGGTGACGAAGGGGTTGGTGAAGCGCCCGCCGTCGGTGTCGCCCCTGCCCTCGACAATGGGCCATCCGTAGTTGTGCCCGGCCTGGATCAGGTTGACCTCGTCGTAGGCGTTCTGGCCGAACTCGGTAGCCCACAGCCGGCCGGCGGAGTCCCAAGCCAGGCCTTGGACGTTGCGGTGGCCGAGGCTGTACACGAGCGAGTGCGGGTCGGGGTTGTCGGCCGGCACCGAACCGTCGGGACGCATCCGCAGAATCTTGCCGTTCAGGCTGGACGCGTCCTGAGCCCTGGCCCTTTCCGAGGCGTCACCCGTACCAGCGTAGAGCATGCCGTCGGGTCCGAATGCGATACGCCCACCATTGTGGACCGTGGCCTTCGCGATCCCCGTGAGAATCGGTTCGACGGTCGCACGCGGTGCATCGCCCAACGGCAGTGGGAATCTCACGATCCGGTTGTCGGTGTCGGTGGTGTAGTAGGCGTACACGACGTGGTCGGTGGCATAGCTGGGGGAGACCGCCAGACCGAGCAGGCCGCCTTCACCGGCGTCGGTCGCGACGTCAGGAATGCGCATGACCTCGGTGGGCACGCCGCCATTCGCCGGCACCTGCATGATGCGGCCGCTGTCGCGTTCGGCCACCAGCGCGGAACGATCGGGAAGGAACGCCAGGCCCCATGGTGCTCGCAACCCGCTGGCAACCGTCTCCGGCCTTTGTGAACCATTCTGGCCGGAGCCGGTGGAGGTGTCCGCGGGATCCCCCGCCCGGGAAGGATCGGTCGAGGCACAGCCGGCAAGGACGATGCCGGCCAACCCGATGACAGTTGCAGCCGTGCAGGCGAGCAGGGTTCCACCGGCGGGACCGCGGCCGCCCGCTGCTCGGCCGGCGCAACCGCGCGGCCGCAGCATGCTGACGAACGGCATCTGCTCTCCTCATGGTCAACATCCTGACGGCCGGCGACGGTGCATCGCCTCCATACGGGATACCTGTCCCAACGTTCCGTTCACGCCGTGCGTGCCTTGGAACGACCGAGGACAGGGCTGCCCGGCTCCCGACTCAGCCGTGATGGGCGGCCAGCAGAACCAGCATCAGGAGCACCGCCACGATAGCGATCAGTAGTTGCGGAGTGATCGCGAAGGAGGTGTGGTGCATCGAGTCACGGGCCGACCGGCAGGACGGGCACCGTGCCTCGGCCACTGGTCCGGCGCATCGGGCGCATATCAGGTCCTCGCAGCACATGCCGTCGACCTCCCTTGCGTCCGGTTGGCGAGCCATGATGGCCAACGTCCGGCCGCCGCGTTCACGGCCTGACCCGCACAATGTCTGGCGGTCAAGGAAAGTTCCACTATCAGGCGAGCAGTCGACGCTGTCTACCTACCCGCCTGTCGGGTGTTCACCCACACCGGCGACCGCGGCCGAACCGTGACCGAAGCGTCACCGAACCGCGGCTGACGGACCCGCTGGCAGGTCCGGTTGAACGGTGTACCGGTAATCCGGTGCGCGCGCCAGCATGTGCCCACCGGCACGTGCCCGACAGCACGTCGAAGTCCGTACATGCGCGTTGGGTAACGACGAGGGCGTCTTGGTCTAGTATCGGTTGCTGACGCAGTGTGTCTGATCGGATGCTCATTGGTCAAAGGATATGCGATCATGGTTCTTTTTGCGTGCTCGGAGGTCCAGGGAGGCCGGGAGCGCTAGTGATGATATGTATGAAATCGGTAACCAAGCGTTACCCAGGCAGTACACGTCCCGCCCTTGACGACGTCAGCCTCGAGATCACCGCAGGTGAGTTCGTTTTCCTGGTCGGCCCGTCGGGTTCGGGCAAGTCCACCTTCCTACGGTTGCTGCTGCGGGAGGAACGGCCCACGTCCGGCGTAGTCGAACTCGCCGGCCGTGACGTGGCGCGTATCTCCGACCGCCGGGTGCCGCTGTTGCGCCGCCAGGTCGGCTGCGTGTTCCAGGACTTCCGGCTGCTTGCGAACCGGACCGCCGCGGGTAACGTCGCCTTCGCCATGGACGTCACCGGTCGTCCGCGCCACGTGGTCCGCACGGTCGTACCCGAAGTGCTCGATCTGGTCGGGCTCGCCGGCAAGGAGAACCGCTACCCCGACGAGCTTTCCGGCGGTGAGCAGCAACGGGTCGCGGTGGCCCGGGCCCTGGTCGCGCGTCCCCAGGTGCTGCTCGCCGACGAACCCACCGGCAATCTCGACCCGGCCACCGGCTCTGGGATCATGAATTTGCTGGGAGCGATCAACCGGGTGGGAACGACCGTCGTCATGGCCACTCACAACGCCGCCCTGGTGGATACCATGCGCCGCCGGGTCGTCGAGCTTGAGCACGGGACGCTCGTGCGCGATCAGGCGTGTGGTGGTTACGGGCCGGCTCTCTAGCGGGTCGAGGGCAGTACGATCATGATTCTTCCACGCCCGGGGTTCCTGCCGTCTCGGCTTCGCCCGTCCGACAGCTCCGACAAGCTCGGCAGGTTCGGGAGGCTCCAGCTCCCCGGGCCGCTGAGCGATCATGAGGAAATGACCGGCATGCGCGCCGGACCGCTGCTCGCGATCGGTGTCACCAGCCTGCGGCGTAACCTGGCGATGTCCGTCGCGGTGATCGTCACTGTGACGATCTGTCTGACCCTGGTCGGCGCCGGGCTGCTGTTGCGGGTCCAGGTCCACACGGTCGACGGATTCCTCCTCGACCGGATCCAGGTCGTCATCGACCTGAAGGACGACATCTCCGGCGCCGAACGTGATGCCCTCGCAGCCGACCTGCGCACCGACCCTCTGGTGCAGGACGTCCGCTACGAGGACAAGGCGGATGCGTTCGCGCGTTTCAAGCGTGACTTCCACAACTCGCCCGACGTCGTCAGCGGGGTGAGCGCGGACGACCTGCCTGCGTCGTTCCGTCTCACCCTCACCGACCCGCGTCGGGCCGGTGAGATCACCATCTACTACACCGGGCGGGATGGGGCCGACCGGGTCCGCGATCAGCGTGCCCTGCTCGCCCCGCTCTACCGGATCCTGGACGCCTTCACCATCGGCGCGTTCGCTCTCGCCGCCGTCCAGGCGCTGGCCGCGTTCGCGCTGATCTACACGATGATCCGCGTTTCCGCACACGGGCGGCGGCGGGAGACTGCGATCATGCGTCTGGTGGGGGCGACGAACGGGACGATCCGGGCTCCGTTCGTGCTGGAGAGCGCCGTCACCGGGATGGTCGGCGGATCACTCGCCGCGATGGCGCTGATCGCGGGCAAGGTCTACCTCGTCGATCACAGGTTTGCTCGCCAGACCGCGTTTCCGCTTTTCGGCTGGGACGCGGTGTGGGCCGCCGTCGCCAGCGTCCTCCTGATCGGCACCGGGGCGTCCGCGGCGATGGCTTTTGTCGCGCTGCGCCGCCACCTGCATGTTTAGGAGGCTGCCGGAGGCCCTAGTTTTCAGGTTGCTGGATGACCGAAGGCTGCGTGATCATGTTTTTCCGCGCGGCCGTCGGCGTCGGCGTAGCCTCGGTGGAACCTGGTAGGAAAGAATGAGGTACACCGAACGTGGCAAAGGAGACCGGCAGGAAGCTGGTTGCGCAGAACCGGCGGGCCCGGCACGACTACACCATCCTCGACACCATCGAGGCCGGGATCGTGCTGCAGGGCACCGAGGTGAAGTCGCTGCGCGCGGGCCGGGTATCCCTGGTGGATGCCTTCGCGCAGATCAGCGAGGGGGAGGCGTGGCTGCACGGCATGCACATCCCCGAATACACCGAGGGCACGTGGACGAACCACGCGCCGCGGCGGCGTCGCAAGCTCCTGCTGCACCGCGACGAGATCGCCAAGCTGGTCGGCAAGACCCAGGAGGGTGGCCTCACCCTCGTCCCGCTGTCCCTGTACTTCAAGGACGGTCGGGCGAAGGTGGAGGTCGCGCTGGCCCGGGGGCGCAAGACCTACGACAAGCGCCACGCGCTCGCCGAGCGGGACGCATCGCGCGAGGTCTCCCGAGCGCTGGGACGGCGGGCCAAGGGCCGCGACGACTGATCCCTGCCGATCCGTACCGCCCCGAACCGACCGACGTGCCCAGGCGATCGCCGTGCCCGGGCTGGCTGGCCTGCCCGGGCTGGTTGATTCCAGCGCAGTTGGTCCCGGGCAGTCGGCTTGGCGACCGATGCGTCGGCGGGAACACGGCCGGCGCGCTCGACGTTGGCCAGTGCGTGTCGTTGTGCGGCGACTCGGGTAAGATGGTTTTGGAATCAGCATCGGTCAACACAACAATGATCAACGTAGTGTGAACTGACATGACACGGGGGTGACCGGTTTCGACTCCGGACGTCGGGATAGGGGAAGCGGGCCGAGGATGAGCGGTTATCTCGTAAACGATCCGCTCGAAGAAATAACTGCCAACAAGTCGCAGTCTGCTACACCCCGCACTTTCGCCCTCGCGGCCTGAGCGGGATTAAGTAGCCGTCAGCCTGAGAGTTCCTCCGGCTCAGGGTCTGGCGTCGCCAGGAGGATCACCTTCTGATCCGGTCACGGGATCGGAAGGAACATCTCACAGTGACTGAGCCCACACCGGCTTGCCTGCGTGACCGGTGGGGCTGAGAAACAAGAAGCAGGCTGCGCCCGGAGAAGCCCTGTTGCGGGGCCGGAGGACGCGGGTTCGATTCCCGCCACCTCCACGCGTTGGCTTGGCGTGCTCGCTGGACTGTGTTCAGCTTCGCCGGTGGTCGTGATGTCTGCCCGGGGGGCCGAGCCCCCCGGAGCCCCCACGGTCCTATGGCTGGCTGCTCGGCTCGCCGCCGCTTGACGACGCTTGCATTGTGCAGGCATGCCTGTTGCTGTGACAATCCGCTGTGTGCCTGGCCGCGGACGGGGACGACATCCTCACATCCGATCCGGGCGATCTACGTGCGCTCGCGCACGTCGCTGGCGTACATGTCGAGCTCATCGCCGTGTAGATCGGCCAGTGCCCAGGACGTCCACCGGCCGGCCTGCCGGCCGCTCCGGATGCCCCGCTGCGCGGGCGGGGGCTTCGCCGCCCGCACCCCTTACAGTCCTATGGCTGGGGACACCGGCGGGGCGGCAACCACCCATCCCAGGGTGGGTGTGTCCGGCGTCCGGTGCGCGTAGGGGACGTGGGCCGGGGTCGACCGCGTTCTCCACCGCCATCTGCGGGTGGATGTGCATCTGTGGGAAAGCCACCCTCACCCTGCCGCTGCGGCAACCCCTCGCCCGGATACTCGACCGTGCCGCGATACCACGCGCGGACGTCCTCACCGAAGCGGCCTATGAGCTCATCATGAGCCGCCAGACCACCTGGATCACCCTCGGTCACGAGCCCACCACCGGCGAGCTCGCCACCTACGCCCAGTTGGTGGTCGGCCTGGTCGGCCTGGGATGCCGTTGAATCGCTGGACGGGGAGGCCGCGCCGCGCCGCGCAGGTGAACCCGGATCGTCGAATGTCCTCGTGGCCTGTGGGTTCTGGCGCGCTACCGCTCACGGTTCGTGAAGATCATACGTCCGATTCGTGAAAATCATGCGCCGGATGTGGCGTTGACCAGGAAGAATCATCTGGAGGCGGCCCGTTAGGATAGCGACCACACCCCACGTCCCGGAGAGCTTCGATGACTCGACTGAGCAAGTCCGTCGATCGTGCCACGGCCCTGCTCGCGAACGCGAACCTCGCCGCGGATGCGACCGTGCGCGAACTGCTGGAAGTAACGAGCGAACGTCGCGGTACGGACCTGTCTGATCTGTCACCGGCCGAGCAGGCTGCGCTCATCGCCCAGCGCTCCCAGGAACTCCAGCCGTCGGCGGACGCCCTGGCCGGACGAATCGTCGAGGCGGCGAAGAAGGACAGGCCGTTCGTCGCCAAGTTCGGTATCGACCCGACCGGCCACGAGGTCCACCTGGGCCACGCGGTGCCGATGCTCATCCTCAGCCGCATCCAGCGGATGGGGCACCAGGTGGTGTTCATCGTCGGCGACGTGACCGCCAAGATCGGTGATCCCAGTGGCCGCTCCGACGAGCGGCCCGCCCTGACCGACGAGGACATCGCCCGCAACCTTGCCACGTACCGCCAGCAGGTCACCCCGTTCTTCGACTTCGAACGTGCCCAGTTCCGTCACAACGGCGACTGGCTGCGCGAGATCAAGCTGCCTCAACTGATCGAGATCACTGCCCAGATCCCTGTCTCGATGTCGCTGCAACGTGAGGACTTCCGCAAGCGGCTCGACGCCGGGCAGGGGCTCTCCCTGGCCGAACTGCTCTACAGCGTCGTCATGGCGCTGGACTCGGTGGAGATCAACACCGACCTGGAGGTCGGTGGCATCGACCAGTTCCTCAACATGCAGATGTGCAGGCACGTGATGCACATCCGTGGGCAGGTACCCGAGCTGGTGGTCGCCACGTCCCTGATCGAGGGCACCGACGGCACCGGGGCCAAGATGAGCAAGTCCAAGGGCAACTACGTGCCGCTGACCGCACCTGCCGGCGAGATCTTCGGGAAGATCATGTCTGTGCCGGACCGGCTCGTGCAGCCCTACTTCCGGGCGCTGAGCGAATGGCTCGACTCCGAGCTGGCCGTCACCGGTGAGCGGGTGGCCGCCGGGTCGCTGCACCCGATGGACCTCAAGAAGATCCTTGCGGGGGAGGTCACCGCCGCCGTCCACGGTGTCGACGCCGCGATGAAGGCGCGGGAGGAGTTCGTCGCCCGTTTCTCCAGGCGCACCTTCGGCGACGTCGAGGATCTGCCCACGATCGCCGACCTGGGTCAGTCGGTGACCGATGCGGTGAAGGCGCTGGGCTTCGCCAAGAGTAACGGTGACGTCCGCCGCGTTGCCCAGCAGAACGGGCTCCGCCTCGTGGTCGAAACCGAGGGTGACCAGGACCAGATCACGCTTACCGCCGACGAGGCCCGTGAACCCCTCGCCGCCCTGCTCAAGGACAAGCTGGGCGACCGGACCGGCGACTGTTACCTCAAGGTCGGCCGCAAGCTCGCCCGGATCACCGCCACCTCCTGATCTCAGGGTGTGGGCAAGTCCGTTGCGGCGCAGCGCAAGATATTTTGCCTACTGATGCCGGTGGGGCTTCGCAATGGCGGTATCTCCCAGCGAGAAGAAGATCGGGACGGCCCGTTCATCTTCGGTCGGCGCAATCACGCCGAAAAACGATAGGCGGAACCCCCCGGAGTGAGAAAGGCGGCTCCGAGTAGATCACTTGCTTTGGAGTGACCGAGGATCAGTGTGTTATGAGCCGGACCGTCCTGTCTCGGTTGCTCTTACTCGCAATCCGCTGCGTCTCCCAGGCATGGTTCGGGCGACTGGCCGGAGGCGAGCAGGCCGATGACCACGCGCCGCAACGCGGCGGTGAGGATCGCCTGCTCGTCGGCGCTCAACGGTGCGAGGACGTGCCGCTTGGCCAGGTCCAGGCGCGCCGTCATCTCCTCGTGTTGGCGCAACCCGGCGTCGGTCGGCCGGATGAGCCGGGCACGCCGATCGGCCGGGTCGGGACATCGTTTGACGAGGCCACCGTGTTCGAGGTCGTCGATGAGCCGCACCATGACCGACCGGTCGATGCCGAGGCGGCGAGCGACTTCCAGCTGGTTGCGGGCACAGTCGGTTGCGGTGACGGACAGTATGTGCAGGCCGCGGAGGCCACCGGGGAAGTCCCCGACGGCTTCCTGCGCTGCTTGCAGGAAGCCCTGCAGGACCTGGTTCAGCAGCCAACCGAGGTCTTCGTGGACTTCCGCCGGCAGCTCAGCGGCAGCGATGGTGTCAGTTCCCGCTCCCGACGTCGTCTTCGACGTCTCCGCCTCCGAGTGGTCCACCCCCCCATCCTACTGCTTGTGATCTGAGATATTCTTCGTGAGTGATACGTGTAGTTACAGACGATCGTGGCTGCACACGGTTTTACTGCGCATTCGTTGGCCCGATCGAGGAGATCACATGCCCACGCTCCTGCATATCGACTCAAGCGTCAGCCCGACCTCGGCGTCCCGAGCGGTTGCCGGCCAGTTCACCACTGCCTGGACCGAAAGCCACCCCGGCGGCACGGTGATCTACCGTGACCTCGTGGCCAACCCGCCTGCACACCTCGGCTGGGAAGCCGTCAGCGCTTCGGTGACCCCGGCGGATACGCGGTCGCCGGAGCAGGCCGCGGCCTGGGCGGAGCGTGAGGAGCTCATCGCCGAGCTTGAGGCGGCGGACGCTCTGTTGCTGTCCGTCCCGATGTACAACTGGTCGATCACGTCGACCGTCAAGGCGTGGATCGACGCCGTCATCGTCGTCGACCGGACCGTCAGCCTGACGGGCGGGTCTGGTGCGCTCAGCGGCAAGCCGGTCACGATCGTCACCGCCCGCGGCGGGGCGTACGGCCCGGGCACCCCCCAGGAGGGCAACGACTACCAGGAGCCCTACCTGCGCCACGTGCTCGCGGCGCTCGGCGCGACCGACATCAACTTCATCAACGTCGAACTGACGCTGGCCTCGGTCACCCCGGCCATGGCCGATCTCATCCCGCTCGCCGAGCAGTCGCGGGCCGTGGCGGAGAAGGCGGTTGCGGCCCGCGCGGCAGCCTGAGCGGCGGCTCTCCAGCCGCTGGCAGCCTGGATAGGTACGCAGCGCGCCCAGGACGTTCTACGCCTGGGCGCGCCGGCGACCCGTATCCGGGACTTCACGGTCGAAGCGGCAGCGCCTTGCCCGGGTTGAGGATCCCGATCGGGTCGAACGCCTGCTTGATCGAATCATGCAGTGACTGCGCTACCGGGTCCAGTTCGTCGGCCAGGACGCGCCGCTTGATCACACCGATGCCGTGTTCGCCGCTGACCGTCCCGCCGGCCTTCAGGGCAAGGTCGAGCAGGTCGTCGAATGCGGCGAGTGCGCGCCGGCCCGCGTCCGGGTCCTCGCGCGGATACACGATCATCGGGTGCAGGTTGCCGTCCCCGGCATGACCGAAGGTGCCGATCACGACATCCCTGGTTGCGGCGATGCGTTCGATGCCGTTGATCGTCTCGACGAGGCGTGAGCGCGGTACGGCGATGTCGTCGAGCAGCCATGCGCCAAGGCGCTCCAGCGCGGGGAAAGCGAGCCGGCGGGCGCCCAGGAGCATGTCGGCCTGCACGGGATCTTCCGACCGGTAACTCTCGGTCGCGCCCGCGGCTTCGCAGACGCTGACGACGGCGTCGGCCTCGGCCTCGCCGGCCTGCCCCGGCAGGTCGCTCTGGGCGAGGAGCAGGGCGGCGGCGGAGGTGTCCAGGCCCATGGGCTGGAAGCGTTCGACCGCGGCAAGCGTCGTCGCGTCCATCAGCTCCAGCAGGGACGGCGTGGCAACAGTCATGATTGATTCGACCGCCCGGCCGGCGCTGACCAGGTCCGGGAACACCGCGATCGCCGTGGTCGGGGGAGCGGGAAGCGGTCGCAGCCGCAGGCGGGCCTCGGTGACCACACCGAGGGTGCCCTCGCTGCCGACGAACAGGCTGACCAGGTCGTAGCCGGCCACCCCCTTGATGCCGCGACGCCCGATCCGAGTGACCCGTCCGTCGGCCAGCACCACCTCGAGGCCGAGTACGGCGTCGCGGGTGCTGCCGTACTTCACGCAGCACAGGCCGCCGGCGTTCGTCGCGATGTTGCCACCGATGGTGCACCAGTCCCGGGACGCTGGATCCGGCGCATACCACAGGTCATGGGTGCGAGCGGCGTCGCGTAACCGCTGATTGATCACCCCGGGTTCGACGACCGCGTACCCGTCGGCGGGACGGATGTCGCGGATGGCGTCCATCCGGTCCAGGCACAGCACCACGCAGCCGTCGGTCGCGTTGGCCCCACCGGACAGCCCCGAACCCGCGCCGCGGGGGACCACCGGCACACCCCGGGCGTGCGCGGCGCGCATCACCGCCTGGACCTGCCCGGTTGTCCGGGGGAAGACCGCGACGACCGGTTGTCCGGCCTCCGCGCCGCTGGCCTGATCGTTACGGTAGGGGAGGAGAAGATCCGGGTCGGTTACCACAGCGCCGTCCGGCAGGTCCGCTTCGAAGGCTCCGACCAGAGTTTCCCTGCTTGTCCGCATCCGCGTCACCCACCGACAGTAGAACGAGCCGGGGGATCAGCGTGAACGAGCGCGGAAGCAACGTGGGAGCGAGCGCGGCCCTGCGTCCCCGGGTGCCCCGAGGCTGCCCCGAGCGTTTCCGGGTGCGCGAGGCTGCCCTGTCCGGCATCCGGGCGGAATGCTCCCGCCCCCACCTGGGGTGATGATTCCTGCGCCGCAATCACGCCCGGCCCGCCCGGCGATCCGCCTATAATGTCTGTGGGCGCAGGCCGGGAGGGCTCATATGAAATTCGAGCTGTTGAAAGCTCATGGTTCCAGCAACGATATATTCATCGTGGACGGCAGACCCGACCAGCTTTTCGCGGCGCCGACCGAGGTGGCGGATTTCGTCCGACTCGTCTGCGACCGGCGGGGGCCGCTGGGCAGCGACGGGCTGTACTTCGTCGATGATTCGCAGGCGGTACCGGAGGCGTTCTTCTTCAATCCCGACGGGTCGTCCGCCAAACTGTGCGGAAATGGCCTGCGGTGTGTCGGTCGACTTGTCCTCGAACGCCGCGGAGTCGATGCGCTGAACGTCTCGACGGGTGGTGGGCGGTTCCGGGTCGAACGGATCGTGCCGGTGGCTCCCGGGGTGTGGAGCGTGGCTGTCGAGCTTCCCCCGGTGACGTTTCGCGCGGCCGATGTCCCTGTCGTGGCCATAGGTACCGAGCATGTCGACGCGGTTATCCCGGCTCTGCACCCAAGTCTGCGCTTCACCGGTGTCGCCGTTCCCAATTCGCACCTGGTCGCGATTGTCGACGACTACGACGAGAACGAGCTGATCGCCGTGGGATGCGCGGCGGCGCACCTGCCGGAAGTTCTCCCGCTGGGCGCCAACGTGTCGTTCGTCAGGCAGCTCTCCAGGCCGGCGGAAATATTTGTCCGCACGTTCGAGCGCGGTGCCGGGCTGACACCGTCCTGCGGCTCCGGTGTGGTTGCGTCCCGCACGGTGTATTCGAGGCTTGGTCATGCCCCGGCGGACGAGGCGCTCGTGGTCCGCAATCCGGGTGGATGTTCGACATCCCTTCTCCTGCCCGGCGCGGGCGGCTCCCTGATTCCCCGGCTGGAAGGTAACGCGACTTTTGTCTATCGCGCCGTCGTTGACGCAGAGCAGCTTGCGCATGCCGATTGGGGAGATCTGGACGTCGACGTGCTGACCGATGAGATTTCCGCGTATGAGCTGTTCCACGAGGACAACCTGCGGGCGATCCGCGACGGCGGGGCAGCCGTGTAGTCGCACAGCCGCGTGTCGCAGGCCCGTCGGCGCCGGGGTCAGGCGGTATCCCACCCCCTGGCGATCGTTCCAGTCCGCCGCCGAATAACCGACGTTTTCTACCTACTGTCGCGACGGACGCCCGTCAGCTGTAGGTGGGAACAGCTGCTATAGCAGCTGTTCCCACCTACAGTTTCCTCAGCTGGAGCGATCGGCGGGTCCTGACTTGATGGCCTCCACCAGCTGGCCCAGCTTCTCCTCGGGCAGGTTCCGCGCGAGGTCCGATTCGCTGATCATTCCTACCAGCTGGTTGTTCTCGATGACGGGCAGTCTTGTGACCTTGTGGTCCATCATCTGGTGCAGGACCTCGTCGATGTCCGCACTCGCGTCGATGTAGAACGGCCTGCCCTGGCTGAGCTCCCTGGCCCGGGTCGTTGCCGGGTCCTTCCCCTCGGCGAGACATTTGATCACAATGTCGCGGTCGGTAATGATTCCCTGAAGTCTGTTGTCGTCGCCACAGATCGGCAGGGCACCGACGCCGAGGTCTCGCATCCTGCGGGCGGCATCGGTGAGAGTTTCGCTCTCGCCGATGCATTCGGCGTCCCTGTGCATGATCTCTTGTGCTGTAGTCATGCGGCTCCTTTCTCTACGCTCACGTCTCGTGACTATCCGATGGCACGACCGCGTGAGGTGGCTCGTGCTGCCGGGAGCCTGCAGGCGTCCGGGAGGCTCAGGTTCCCGGCCTCACTGGTGGTACCCCGCCATCCCCGGTCGCATGCTGTGCGCGGATATGTTCACGCGTGCGGCGCACCTGGTCGCGGGAACGACCCGTGGTTGGTTTTGCTGCGACGGACCCCTGTCGGATTGGCGACAGTCGGGTCCAAAAGGCCGGTAACGAGTCGGGATCAAAGGATCGGTAGCGCTATGACATAGCTCACAAAAGTATCGATCCCGGATCGTCCAGCGGCAGAACAGGGGTCGGTGGAACACCGGGGACCGGCGGGCTGGCGGCCCCCTCCGCCGCCAGCCCGCCGGTTTCGGGCTATCTCTTCTCCCCCGGTACC
>NZ_CAAAFT010000107.1:0-3414 GCF_900634765.1 Candidatus Protofrankia californiensis
TCCAGTTGCCTTGCATCTTGCGGCCGCACAGCCCGCAGTAGAGCAGGCCTCGCAGCAGGTAGCGGCGTGGGGTGCGGCGGGGGCTGCGTTCGTCCGGTGGGGTGAGCCGGCGGGCGGTGAGCCGTGCCTGGACCTGCTGGAAGAGCGCGTCGTCGATGATTGCCGGGTGGGCGATGTCGGTGGACCACACCCAGGCGGTGGTGTCGTTCCAGCGCAGCTTGGTCTGGTGTCCCTGCCCGATGTCGTCGACGTCGATGAGGACTTCGTCCTTGCGTTGTTTGTTCCAGACCTGCCGGCCGGTGTAGCGGGGGTTGGTCAGGATCACGCGGACGGCGCCTTTGGACCAGGCGATGCCGTCGCGATGCCGGTTGCGGGCGCGGTCGTGGGCGGACGGGCAGGGGATTGCGTCGGCGGTGAGTCCTTCGGCGATCGCGAACATTCCTCGTCCGGTGAGGTATTCGGTGTAGATCCGTTTGACGATCGGGGCGGTGTCCGGGTCGGCTTCCAGCTGGTGCAGGCGTCGGCCGTCGGCGGCTTTGGCGGGGTTGGGATGCGGGCCGGCGTCGGCGAGCCGATAGCCGTAGGGGGGTCGGCCGCCGAGGTAGCGGCCCTCGACTTTGGCCTGGGCTTCCATGGCGGCCCGTACCCGGATCTTGATCCGGTTGCGTTCGCCTTTGGACATGCCTCCGAACACAGACATGATCAGGTCGTGGGCTTCGGAGGTGGGGTCGATGGGTCCGCCGACTTCCGGGACCCACAGGCCGACGCCGTAGTGTTCGAAGACGGGGAAGGTCAGGCTGAACTGGCTGCCGTAGAAGGCGCGGTGGGGTTCGCCGATGACGACCGCATCGAAGGCACGGTCGGGCTGGCGGAGAGCGGCCAGGAGCAGGTTTGCCTGCGGGCGTCGTTTCCAGGGGATGGATCGGGACAGACCGATGTCGAAGAACTCGGCCACGATCTCGCCGTGGGGTTCGACCAGCGTATGGGCGCGGGTGAGCTGCCAGTTCCGTGATGCTTCTGGGTCTTGCTGGTCTTCAGTGGATACGCGGCCGTAGAAGGCAAACCGGATCATGGGGCTACCTTTCGGATGAGGACGTGGGGGCACCGGCACTCACAGCGAGTCGGGAGGAGGCGGGCGCTCAGCGGGTTGCGCCGCGTCATCAAGGCGAGCCGCATGCCGCGCCTTCCATAGGATACGCAGCAGGATGCGGGCGGCGTCGGGAGTGAGTACCGGCGGTTCATCCGGGAGGATGACGCGGACGGTTGTGGCGAGGGCGTCCGGACCGCTGGGCGATGGGTTGGGGTGTGATCCGGTATCCCCGGCGGCTGGTATTTCGGTGAGCGTTTTTTCGCTGTTCGCTGGGTCGGCTGTGCAGCCGGTGTTGCGGCTGACTCCATCCGGTAGCTTTCCGTTACCGCTGGCGGCCGAGTATTCCATGCACGTCAGAATGATGCGTGCTGTTCGGCGGGGCAATTATTGGAAGCTGGGTGGGATACGGTCGGTGCTGTCGTCGTCGACCGCGGAATGTTTTCCTCTTCTTTTTGATGTTATCGTTTCCCGGGGAATCCGGGGATGTTGGCCGGAAGTGTGAAAATCTCACATTTGTATTCCGGGTGAGGTGGCGTGGTATGGGTGTGCGGACTGGTGGATCATGGGGCTGTTCCGGCTGCACTGTCTGCTGGCCAGCGGGAGGTGGTTGTGTGCCGCTGGCCGGACAGGGCGACGTTGCAGCGGGAACGCCGGCTGTGAAGCGCGCCGGGCTGATGCTTGTCTATTGTTGCGGAGAGTGTTCCGAATGGCAGGATGATCGGAAGTGGTATGGACGATGAGTTGATCGCGGAGTTGGTGGTGTTCGGGCCGCGGTCGGATCGGGCGGCTGCCGCGTTGGGGCAGGCGGGTGATCCGGCGGCGATTCCGTATCTGCTCACCGCGTTGCGGCGCGATGCCGGGTGGGAGGACAGGTCGGCGGCCTGTTGTAAGGCGGCGGCCATCGCCGCGATCGGTGGTGATGTTGCGGTCGATGTTCTTGTGGGGCAGTTGGAAGCTCTCGACGATGCCGCCCTGGTCGATGACGCGGGCGATATGGGGGACGAGTACTGGCGGATCCGGTCGGCTGTGGTCCACGGTCTGGGACTGCTCGGGGCGGTGGCTGAGCCGCGGCTTCTCCGTGCGTTGGGGCATCCGAATCCGGATGCTCGTGACTGGGCGGCGACCGCCCTTGAAGCGATCGGCCGTCCCCATGCCGCTGACAGTCAACTTTCTGAAGAGTGAGCTGAAAAGACTGGCGGTGGATGGGCATACAGGCGACGGGGTCAGGATTGCATTGAATCGCTTCGGGTTTTGGTGGGTGATTTGCTGTCCTGTTGCCGTCCAGTCGTGGTGCTGTGACCGGCCTGGTGGGTGACGGGGTTTCAGCCACACTGTCTGGTAGGGCTGGCGCGGCCAGGTTCCGATGACGAGGACGCGCACACCAGGGTTGAGTACCCTCAGGTCGCGTTTCCAGGGCGCGCTACGGTGTCCGGTATGCCACCGCCACGCCAGCCAGTGCTGCGGGTCATGCAGGCCAGTACCGCCGGCGAGCGCGAAACCCTTGAGGCGTTCCTTGACTTCTACCAAGATGTGCTCGTTCACAAGGTGCGCGGTGTCAGCGACCAGGACGCCGGGCGCAGGCTGCTGCCCTCGCTCACCACGCTCACCGGCCTTGTCAAACACCTGACCGTGGTGGAGCGGAACTGGTTTCACCGGCTGGTCGACAGCCCTGACGCGCCGCCAGCCGGGGAGGAGGGCGTGAGCTGGGTTCTCGCCGAGACCGACACGCTCGACGTGGTGCTGGCGGGATACGATCGTGCGTGCGCGCTGTCCCGAGAGGTCGCGGCCGGGTTCGCGCTCGACGACGTGGTCCCGCATCCCGAGCTGGGTCGGGTGTCACTGCGTTGGATCTACGTTCATATGATCGAGGAGACGGCCAGGCACGTCGGCCACGCCGATATCGTGCGCGAGCTGACCGACGGGGCGACCGGTGTGCTCGGGTAGCGGGCGGTCGCGTCCCCTCATTGTTCAATTCTTTACAGATATTCCTCGGTTCCGTATCCCTGCTATTTGACACGGCCGGAATTCGGCTGCGGCTGGGTTTCACGATGTTGTGGATGGCGACGGGCTGCGGGTCTTACGGGTTCAGCGGGTGGTGTCAAGAGCTTGGAGGAGGTCGCTGGTGTGGACGCGGTAGAGGCGGCCGATGCGGTGGACGGGGCAGGGGAAGTCGCCGCGGCGGGCGAGTTCGTAGGCGAGGGTGCGGCCGAGGCCGAAGGCGCGGGCGGCGGTCATGAGGTCGACGACGGCGGGGAGCTGGCGGATGTCGTCGAGGGTGAGCGGCTGCATGGCGGGTTCCTTTGCGGCGGGTCAGAGCGCTGGGC
>NZ_CAAAFT010000108.1:0-8098 GCF_900634765.1 Candidatus Protofrankia californiensis
CCACAGGATGCCGGGGCGTACCTCGGCCCCCCAGCCGAGGTACGCCCCGGCATCCTGTGGTGTCCTGCCGGTGGGCGCAGAACAGATCCTGTCGGGTCCGCGGGCGCCCGAACAGAGCGCCCCCGCACCGGAGCAGGGGTGCTCCCCTGGAGGCCCGGGAGGCCCCGGCCGTTGGGATCACTGTCGGGAAGGGCGGGGCGTCCCCGGTGATCTGTCCGGATCAACCGCCAGGAGGTGATTCGGACATGACAGCCAGCGGGTCTTTTCGTAGTTAGGCTCATCGGGTCGGCATGAAAGGGGCGGCGAAGGCGCATGGTCCCACGAGGGATACCGCATACGGCAACACCGGCGGTCGTCGCGATGATCGTTGCGGGCGGGCGGAGATGGGATCTCGGAGCGGGTCGGCGGCTGACCTTCGGCCGGGCCGGATGTGACATCCCGTTCGGTGCTGACCCGCAGGATCTGCTTGTCTCCCGCCGGGCCGGGACACTGGCCGAAAGCGAAGGCGCGATCGTCATCAGCAACACCGGTCGGCATCCACTGCTCCTACTGACCGTCGGTGGCGACACCCATCACATCGTGTCGCCGGGCACGGCGCTGTCCGCCGGTCTGGCCGAGTTTCACATCGTCGCTGTCGGGACCGATGGTGAGCGCCACCAGATCGGCGTTGTCCACCATCGCCGGTTGCAGGTTCACCGCGAGCAGGACACGATGCAGATCTCCGTCCGGCTCACCCAGACCGAGCGCCTGCTATTGGTGGCTTTGTGTGAACCTCGTCTGCGCACTGGTGACAACCATGCACCGTTCGCCACTTATCGCGAGATCGCCCGTCGGGTCAACCGCGACGACAACTACGTCCGATCACGACTTGCGACGGTCCGCAGCAACCTTGCCGGGCAGGGGATACCCGGGCTGCTGCGTGACGAGCCGGGGCCGGCGTCGCGGCGACTGCCCGACTACATCGTCCGGCTCGGCGAATGGGTGATCGCTGCCGGTCTTGTGACTGCGGACGATCTTGAGCTGCTGACTCCCGACCCGGGGCAGGTTTAGGACGCGTCCCTGGGTAGTTCCCTATCCCGAGGACGGCGGCGGAATGTGCGGAAGAACACGCCGCCGCCGATCAGGACCACGGCGACTGCGGCAATAACACCGGCCTGGGTGCCGGAAACCGGCAGACCGCCGTCCGTTCCCCCGCCGGTTTCCCTTCCACCTGCTCCCTCCGCGGATCGGCTGTTCCCGGTGGACGCGGCGTTTCCAGTATCGGAAGCATCCACCCAGACCATGCCGATGACCTTGCGCTCCCCGGCATCGGCGTCGGCGCTGTGGGCCTCGATGCCGCTCCCGGCATGCCCGCCGGGTGCCGGTGCCGTCTCGACAGCGTTCTTCGGTGCTCCGGTGCCGGTCAGGTAGTGGTCCCCCTGGGTGGGCAGGGTCAGCCGGATTGCGAAGTTACCCGTGCCGTCCGCGGTCACGGTCTGGGTACGCACACCGTTGACGTCGATGGTGACCGCGCCACCCGGCGCAAAGCCGCAGCTACTGAAGACCACCGATCCACCCGCTGGGACATGTTCGGGGGTGACCGAGCCGAAACTGATCGGACCGCTGCAACCAGGAAGTCGCTCCTGCAGCTCCTGGGCGGTGGCCGGTGATTCCAGTGTCGTGCCGAGGGCCAGCCCGCCGCCGACAAGCAGGGCGACGGCAGCTACACGGAAGTTCATGGAGGCGCTCTTCCTGCCGCGATGTCGGGACAGTCCTGCCGCGATGCCGGGACAGGTTCGGCCCGCGATCGGGTGACCGCCTGGCTGGCGCTCCGATCGCGGGCCGAACACCGTCATCAGCTGGTGCGAACCCGGACGATCGCCACGGTGACCCGAAGCTGTCCGTTGGGACGCTGGCCGACGGCGGTGAGCCTGAGCACTCCGCGCGTGGCCGGGGCCTGCAGCGTGGCCAGGAAGGTGCCGCTGCCGTCCGTGGTCGCGCTCCCGTAGTACTGGAAGTTGCTGTAGATCTGGACGGTCGAGTTGGGTGCGTAGCCGCAGCCGCTGAAGGTGAAGGAGGCGCTGGCCACGACCGGGTTCGGCGCCGCCGTGCCTCTGTCGAAGAAGCCGGTGCACCGGAAGGGCGGTGGATAGGGCGATGAATAGGAGCCGGCAAGGGCCGGAGAGGCCGATGTCACGCCGAGTGCCAGCAGACAGCCGGCGAGCAACGCCGCTCCGAATCGACGGAATCTCATGAATGTACTCCCACTGTCGGGCCTTCTGGTATAAGCGGCCTGAACATGAACACTGTAAGCTTATAGATCGTTACTTTACGTGTCTACAGTGTTGGGCGTGTCATTCGGGATTCCGTGACCAGGGAGCGACGGAACGTACGCCTGACGCGGTGAAGGCTTCGGGGACGACCAGTGGTTGCGGCCGGAAGAGCAGGGTCGGCCTGGCCACCGGTTCCCAGAGCCGCAACACCAGCGTGCGGGTCTGCCCACGGTTCACCGGCAGGGGTGTCGAAAGCACCGGATGGCCACGCTCGACGTCCCGGCGCATGCCGACGGGAAGACCGTCCAAGGTAGCTGCCTGCAGCCCACTGCCCGCACCGGTGTACACCGCCAGCGACAGCAGGTTCTGCGCGTCCGGATTACCTTTCGGCGGGGCGCTCTGCCCGGAACCAGGCTGTCCAGGAGCAGGTTGGTCGCTTCGATTACGGACGTAGTCACCCAGACCGGCCGGCGCGGCGTTCGTGATCCGTATCGTGATCGTCACGTCCGCGGAGCCGTCGGGACGCCGGACACTGTGGTAGTCGGTGCTGCGCCGCATCCAGTAGTCGAGTTTGCTGGCCGCGGCATTCTGCGTCACCACTGCCAGGTAGGGACCATCAGACTCGGGGAGCGCGCCGCCCAGCGCGGTCGTCTCAAGGATTTTCTGCTCGGCCGGATGGTTGCTGGACACCAGCAGGCGCCCTTCGGAGGCGGCCCGCCCCAGCGCGGACAGCAGCGCCGAGGTGTTTCCCGTGCCGGACGCGACGGCGTCGTAGACGGCCCGCCCCACGGTGGCGAAGAAGTCGTCCCGTCCTGAGGCGTTGGCAATCTCGGCGTACACCTGCGATTCCACGAGCTCGACAAGCCTTCCCGCCGGCACGATCCGCCCGTCCGGCAGGACCGCTGGGCGTGTTGCGGCAAGCAGGTAGGCCAGCGTCGTCGGATCGATGCTGACCGTCCCGTCGACGTGCACACCCGTGCCAGCCTGATAGAGCGCCGTGTAAAAGCTGCCGACGGTCGGGTAGTGCGGGGTGAGGTTGGCGTTGGCCCAGACTCGGGTCGGCTCCGCGGCCGCGTACATGCTTTCGAGCTCGGGTGGAAGTTGCGTGGCCGGCCCACGCTGGGTCGGCCCGCCGGGCAGCCGGCCGTTGCCGGAGATGTCGGCGAGTTCGATCCTGCCGTCGGTGACGGTCAGCAGGCCGAAGGCCCCGATGATTCCCCCGGTGGCTCGTGACTCGGCCGGGTTCTGGACGACCAGCAGGTAGCGGCGGGGTCCGTCGGCACCCATCATCGGCGGCACCAGCCGGGTCGCCAGATCCAGCGTTGCGGCGGCCCGCTCGAGCCGTTCGGCGTACTGCATGCCCGTGTCGCGAGCGTCGGCGAGGCCGATGCCGTCTCCGATCGCCCCGCAGCTCGACGTCGACTCAAGCTGCCGGCGGAACTGCGTGATCGCGTTGTGCGTGGTGTCGGCTGCCGGGCGTGCGGTCGCGATCCGGTCGACGTCGATGGTGGTACCGCTGCGGAGGGAGTCCAGATCGAGAACTGATCCCTTGGGGTCCAGCAGGGTACGCGAGTCCGCAACCAGCCGGTCCACTGCGGTCACCATGGACCGGACGGACCGGCTGGGGCATCCGATCGTCGGGACGTGGTCGAGGAGTGCCCACAGCGGGTCGCCGGTCAGTTTCCGGGCGACCGCGGTCTCTGCGCTGATCATGCCGATTCGGCTCCGGAGCGCAGCGCCGGACAGCCGGTCGCTGCCCCGCAGCGCGCGATCCAGAGCGACGATCTCGTTCTGGGCCGTCCGCAGGTGCGACCGCGCGAGCAGACCACGTACCGCGATCCACGACACCGCCAGGGCCAGGAGCAGCACGGACACGGTGACGCCGAGCACCGGCAACCGCGCCCGCCTTGACAGTCGCCGGAACCGGCCCGGTGGCGGGGGCTGGTTGGCATCTGCAGCCTGGGTCGGATGCACGGTCACTGCTGGCGCAGCTCCAACCGCTCCAACCGCGGCAACCGCGGCAACCGCGTCAGCCCGGCGGCGGCCGTGGCCGCCGCCGTCGAGGGCTGGAACTCCCGCCCTTTGGCAACCTTCCGCATCTTCATGGATCCACAGCGTAATAACTGCGGATGGTGGATGTACAGATACGCATCACGTATGTTGGCTGCTCTGCGTGGTGTCGCTGGTGCTGCTGTCACCCGTGTTGCTTGTGCACCTGTCGGCCCCTGCGCGTGTCCGTCAGCTTCTACGGCTGATTACGTGTGGCTACGGATGGTTACGCGTGGTTGTCAGCTCGTCGGGTCGGCGGGGTGTGCGTGGACGCGCTCGCCTGGTCGCGGGCGCCGTTCTCCTCGTCCGCGGGCGTGATGACCTCGGCGGGCACGGGGGTGTTGCGGATCTCCTCGATCTCCTCGGCCGCCTCCACCGAGACCCTCGGGAGTATCCGGTCCAGCCATGACGGCAGCCACCAGTTCGCCTTCCCGAACAGGTGCATGAGTGCAGGCACCAACAGCGCGCGGACGACGAACGCGTCGATCAGAACGGCCATCGCGAGCCCGAGACCGAACAGTTTGATCACACGGTCGTCCCCGAGGACGAAGGACGCGAAGACCAATGTCATGATCGCGCCTGCGGCGGTGATCACGCGACCGGTCTCGGCCTGACCGAGGGAGACCGCGATCCGGTTGTCCCGGCGCACCAGCCATTCCTCGTGGATCCGGCTGACCAGGAACACCTCGTAGTCCATGGACAGACCGAAGAGGATGGCGAACAGCATCACGGGCAGGAAGGGTTCGATCGGACCGCCCTTGACCCCGATGAGGCCCGCGAGCCACCCCCACTGGAAGATCACGACGATCACCCCGAACGCCGAGCCGACCGCCAGCAGGTTCATCACCGATGCGGTCAGCGGTACGACGACGCTGCGGAACACCGCCATGAGCAGGAGGAAGGCCAGCGCCACGACCACACCCATGAACAGCGGGAGCTTGCCGGTCAGGACGTCGGAGAAGTCCTGGTAGGTCGCGGTCACACCGCCGACCTTGATGTCCAGGGCGGTATCCTGGGTCGCTCGGGGGATGACCGTTTCGCGTAGCCGCTTGAGCAGCGCAGAGGTCCGGGCGTCCTGCGGGCTTGTGGTCGGGAACACCGCCACGATCGCGGCCTGCCCGTTCGGGCTCGGCTGTACCGGTGCGACGAAGGCGATCCCCGGCTCGGTGCGCAGTTCGGTGACCACCGTGTCCAGGGCTTCGATGTCAGCGGGGGAGTGGATCTCGGCGACAAGGCTGAACGGGCCGTTGAACCCGGGTCCGAACCCACCGACCAGAAGATCGTAGGCGCGCCGGGACGTCTTGGACTGCGATCCGTTGCCCTCGTCGGCGGTGCCGAGCCGCAATGAGAAGAACGGCAGCGCGGTGATCAGAATCAGCGCGGCCGACAGCGCCGCGTAGGCCACGGGGCGTCTTTCGATCCGGCGCGCCGAACGCCACCAGAAGCCGGACGGGTGCTCGGGCTCGGGACCCATGTGGGCGAGCTTCACCCGCTCGGCCCGGCCGAGCACCTTCATCCCATAGAAGCTCAGCAGCGCCGGGAGCAGCGTGACCGCGGTGGCCATGGTCAGCGACACCGTAAGGGCCGCGGAGACCGCGACACCGTAGAGGAAGGTGACGCCGAGCGCGTACATGCCCAGCAGCGCGATGCAGACGGTGAGCCCGGCGAACAGGACGGCCCGCCCGGAGGTGTTGATGGCGGTGACGGCCGCCTCCTCGGGCGTCTTGCCTGCCCGCAGGCCGATACGGTGCCGGTTGACGATGAACAGTGCGTAGTCGATACCCACGCCCAGGCCGATGAGGGTCGCCAGTGTCGGCCCGAACTGGGCGATGGCCATCACGTGAGACACCAGGCCGATGCCGGCCATGCCGACACCGAGTGCGATGACTGCCGCCACCAAGGGCAACGTCATCGCCAGCAGGGTTCCGAACGCGATGAACAGGATGATCGCGGCGGCCACGACCCCGAGCAGTTCGCTGGTGTTCTGTTGCGGCTGTTCGACAATGGAGACCGCGCTCCCGTTCATCTCGACCTGCAGCGCCCCGCCGTCGGCCGCGCGGGCGGTGTCGATGATCGCTTTGAGATCGGCGCGGGGTATGTCGACCGCCTGGTCGTCCAGTGCGACCGTGGCGAAGGCCGTCCGGCCGTCCCTGGTGAACTGGCCGGCACCCGCCGGGTCGTACGGGCTGGCCACCGCGACCACGTGTGCCAGGCCCGCGACCCGCTCGAGCATCGGGACGGCCTCGGCTTCGAGCAGCGGGTTGTAGAGGGTCCCCGTGCGGGCGTGCAGCACGATGCTGGCGGTCTCTCCGGCGGCGGCGGGAAACTCCCGTTTGAGCAGGTCGATCGCCTGCTGGGACTCGGTTCCGGGAAGTGAGAAGTTGTTCTTGTAGTCCGTGCCGGCAGCGTATGCAGCCGTCCCGAAGCCGAGCAGGGCCGCGAACCACAACAGTAGGACGATCCAGCGGTGACGGAAGCACCAACGCGCGAGCGATGCCACGGGTTTCCCCCCGGTCTGGGCCGATGGACGGGTCAGGGTCAGCGCAGAACGCCGGTGTCCCCGGGCGCTCTGGACGATCGGTCGATCGGGGTAGTCTACCGACCGGTCAGTAGAAGAGGATATTGTCAGGATGGGTATAGGTTTTCGCTACGGACCTCCCGGTGAGAGGGGTGCATGGCGACGATGTCCGACCGCGCGTCGCGTGCTCACGCTGCGGATACGCGTGACCGGATCCTTGCTGTCGCCGTACAGCTGTTCAACGAACGGGGCTACGCGGGGACATCTATCCGTGACATTGCGGAGCGGCTCGGTATGACGAAAGCCGCTCTCTACTACCACTTCGCGTCCAAGGACATGATTCTGGACGCGGCGGTACAGCCGTTCGTAGAGGCGTTCGGCCATGTGAGGGATCTCTCGCGCGTTGATCCACCGGCATCGGCTCGGTCGATCATCGAGGGTCTGGTCGAGGCGATGGCCGGGCCGGGTGCGGTGCTGTTCGCCTTCGTCAACGACCCGTCGGTGATCCACCGGCAGATCGGCAAGGGTGACATCGCCTCGCACCAGGACGCCATCGTGACCGCACTGGCAGGACCTGAACCCACTCCGTTACGGATCCTGCGCGCCCGATGTGCGGTCGGCTGCGTGCAGGCGGGCATCCTCGGTACCGCGCTGGAGCGGCGAGCGCTGGCACGCGCCGGCGCCGACCCCGCCGGCACTGCCCGCACTGCCCGCACTGCCGAACCCGGCGCGGGTGGCGTCGACGCCGACCAGCCGCTCGTTCCGGAGGACGTCCGGCGCGAGGTCGTCGAAGCTGCTCTCGACGCCCTCGGGTCCGCCGGATAGATCTTCGGCGCCGGGGCTCCTCCCGGACGTCTGATCGTTGCCTTTCCGTGCAGTGACCCATGGGCTTCAGGCCCCGGACCGGCATGGCCGATCCGGCAGCAACCCCGTGCGCGGAAGGAAAATGATCGCGCTGCCTTTGGTTGTCTGCCGGCCTGGGGGCCCAGGCCGCCGGCAGCGCGAGAAAAACATGATCGCGCTGCCTTTGGCCATCTGGGACAATAGCGTTGAGTAACGGTCATGGGGTGGTCGGGTATTCTCCTGATGATGGTCCGATCACGTTACGTGCTTTCGGCGGTGACCTTGGTGGTGGCTGTCGGGGGCGCCGCCTGGCTGTGCGTCCCGCAGCTGCTGACCGCACCCGTCCGGCCGCCGCCGGTGGAGGGTCCGGCTGGCGGGCCCGCAGTGACCGCTGGTGACGCGGCCGTCGGTGACCCGGCCGCGGTCGGGGCGGGCC
>NZ_CAAAFT010000108.1:8461-11785 GCF_900634765.1 Candidatus Protofrankia californiensis
CTGGTGACGCGGCCGTCGGTGACCCGGCCGCGGTCGGGGCGGGCCTGGCGACCCGTCGGGTGCGGGTGGGAACGGTGACCCTCACCGTCGAGATCGCCGAGACGCCGGCCGCCCGTATGCGCGGCCTCATGGCCCGTACGTCGCTTCCGTCCGGAACCGGCATGTTGTTCGTCTTCGACGGGGAGTCGACGGATGGTTTTTACATGTACCGGACCCTGCTCCCGCTCTCCATCGCGTTCTCCCGGTACGGGCGGATTGTGGTGATCCATGAGATGACGCCATGTGTCGAAGAGAATCCGAACCGTTGTGAGATCTACCGGGCTGATACCGCATACACGGCGGCGATCGAGGCGCCCGCCGGTACCTTCAGCAATGCCGGGATACGTCCAGGTGATAGGATTGAATTCCTCTAGCCACATCGGGATGTGGCATGTCAACAGTGAAAAATCCATGTTCCGATGTGATGGGAGCCATCAGGCGGCAATCAGATTTTGGATGAATGTCGACTGGATGTCATGTAGTGCTTGCAGTGTGGATCCGTCGTTGACGTGATGGGTCCGACAAGGCTTTCGGTGCCCTGTCGTCTATCTGACGATGGACGTTTCGGCCGTGGGGCGATGAAATAGGGCTGGGCCGTACGTGGCCGACCGTTTGTCGTCAGCGCTGTCGACACCCAGGTTCCGAAGGCCTGACCGCGACCGTCTCCCATCCCGGGAGGAGGCGACCACCGCGCGACCGGAGGGTTTTGTTGTGTATACACCGGCCCGTCCCACGGTTCCGGACAGCCGCTTGCACGTCGTTGCCGAGCAGTCCCGCTTCGCGGGCAGTCGGGGATGGCCGCCCAGGACGGCGCTTGTTACCGGCGCAAGCAGCGGAATCGGCAGGGAGGCGGCGCTGCTGCTCGGCGAGATGAACTGTAAGGTCTTGCTGGTCGGCCGTAACGGTGCCGCGCTCGACGAGGTCGCTGCGTCCACGGCGGGTCACCGGATCGCGGTGGACCTGTCGGTCTCGGGCGCCGAAGCCACGGTGGCTTCCCGCAGCGAGGATCTCCTCGGTGACCTCGACCTGCTGGTGTGCGCGGCCGGCCTCGGTTCGGCCGGTCCGTTCGACCAGCTGTCCCACGAAGCTCTTGCCGAGCTCGTGGCGGTCAATGTGCTGTCGCCGATGGCGCTCGTCCGTGCCGTGCTCCCGGCGATGCTCGAGCGTGGGCACGGGCGCATCCTGCTGGTCGGCAGTGTCGCCGGAGCACTGGGGGTTCGTGGTGAGGTCGCCTACTCGGCGACCAAGGCCGCGCTGGTCGGGTTCGCCAGTGCATTGCGATCCGAGGTCTCCGGTCGTGGTATTTCGGTTACCTTGTGTTTTCCTGGCGTCGTTGACACTGCTTTCTTCCGCCGTCGTGGAGCGCCGTACGTGCGCAGATGGCCACGCCTACAGCCGGCTCGCCTTGTTGCCGAGCGCATGCTGCTCGCAACCGGACGGGGCCAGGCCGAGATATGGGTGCCACGCTGGCTGTCGCTTGCCGCCCGCGTCCACGGGGCGGCGCCTCCGCTCTACCGGCGGTTGGCGGGCGTCTTCGGTTAGGAGCACTCGAGTAACAGGAGGTCGGCCCGGATCGTCGGTGATGCATCGCGCGACGGAGGAGGGAGACGCCACGCCCGTCCGCTGCGCGGCCGGTGAGCTTCTACTCGACGATGTCACGGCGGTAGTGGCCACCGGCAGGGGGTGGCTCCTGCGGCGAGTCCTTCGGCGCGGCGGTGTCCCCCGTGGATGTGAGGGTCCGCACGGTATCCGGACAGGCGGTAACGGGGTCATATCGGTCAGATCGGGGAATCATGTGGGGCACGCACTGAAAAGGGCGTGTCGTACGTCGAGTAGCCGGCCGAAGGTGGCGCGATCATGTTTTTCTCGCGCTCGGGGTTCCTGCCGGATCCGGGCTTCCTGCCGGATCGGCGAAGCCGATCTGGGAGGTCCGGGAGGCCCAAGTCCCCGCGTCGCTGGGGGGCCTTGAGGTTGAAGGTGGCATGATCATTATCGCTTCGTGCGGCCGGAGGCTCAGGAGTTTGGAGAGCAGACCTGTTCAGGCGCGCCGCCGGATGGCTCCCGCGGCGCGTGTCAGGCCCAACCGCTGACGAGGGGGAGGCGCATGACTACAAGCGACGCAAAGATCGGCACGCCGCCAGGCGGGCCGATGGGAACCCCCGGCGCGCCGCTGCCCGGAGACGCCCTCACTTCCTCACCCCAGGATGTGCTGCGGGCGGCTTCCGCCGAGAACTTCACGGTGTCTCCGCTGATCCTGCCGGCCCGGCAGCGGCAGCACCTGTTCGCCATCTACGGATTCGCCCGCCTCGTCGACGACATCGGCGACGAGGCGGGCGGCGACCGGCTCGCGCTGCTCGACACATTGGAAGCCGACCTTGAGCGGATCTGGGGCGGGACGCCGACGCTCCCGGTCATCCAGGCGCTGGCGCCGACCGTCCGGGAATGCGACCTGGGACCGGAGCCGTTCCGCCGGCTCGTCGCGGCCAACCGGCAGGACCAGTTGGTCACCCGGTACGACACCTTCGACGACCTGTTGCGTTACTGCACCCTGTCCGCCGATCCGGTGGGACACATGGTGCTGGGTGTCTTCGGCATCGGTACACCCGACCGGGTCGCGCTGTCGGACCGGATCTGCACGGCGCTGCAGATCGTCGAGCACGTTCAGGACGTGGCCGAGGACCTTGCCGCCGGCCGGATCTACCTGCCTCGTGAGGACCTCGACAGCTTCGGAGTGCGCGAGCAGGATCTTGCGCGCCGTACCGCCGGCCCGGCGGTACAGGAACTGATCGCCTTTCAGGTGCTGCGCGCCCGCCGGATCCTCGACGAGGGCACGCCGCTGGTGGGCCTGGTCAGCGGCCGGCTGCGGTTGGTCCTGGCCGGATTCGTCGGCGGTGGCCGTGGGGCGCTGGACGCGGTCGAACGCGCCGGGTGCGACGTCCTGGGCGGTGCTCCGACCGCGCCGAAGCCGCGGATCGCCCGGTACGCCCTGACGGTGGCGCTGGCATCGGTCACCCCGGCCGCCCGCCGGGCAGCCCGGTCGGCGCGCGTTGCGCTACCCCCGCTGGTCACCGGCGGTGGGATTATCACCAAGCCCACCGGGCGTGGAGGTGGCGAATGACCCCCGACGGTCCCTTCCGGTCGCCAACGGTCGTTGAGGCGTATGCGGCCTGTGAGGCGCTGACCCGGGAAGCCGCGCGCAACTTCTCCTACGGCATCCGGCTGCTGCCGGTTGACAAACGGGCGGCGTTGTCCGCGGTGTACGCCTTCGCCCGAAGACTCGACGAC
>NZ_CAAAFT010000109.1:0-2317 GCF_900634765.1 Candidatus Protofrankia californiensis
GATCTTCGGCACCGCCGGCGGCGCACGCGGACGCGGGGGCCGCCACGGTTGCCGACGAACTCGGGATCGCCCTGCAACAGACCAACATTCTCCGAGACGTCCGGGAGGACCTGATTACCGGCCGGATCTACCTGCCCCGGGCCGAACTGGAAAAGGCCGGCATCACCCTTGTCCTCGGCCCGGACGGCCGGCTCGGCGGCCCCCCGGAGGCACTCGTCGAGTACCTGCGCAGTTGTGCGGAGCGAGCCGATGAGTGGTATGGGCGCGGCCTGAAACTGCTGACCATGCTCGACCGGCGAAGCGCCGCGTGCTGCGGGGCGATGGCCGGGATCTACCTGCGGCTCAATCGCCGGATCAGGACGGACCCCGCTCCCGTCCTACACCAGCGGCTCTCGCTGCCAGGCTGGGAGAAGGCGGTGGTGGCCGCGCGTAGCCTGGCCGGTCGTCCGGAGGTGTCCGCCGCATGAGCGTGAACACCGGGACGCCGTCGAACCGGGCGTTGCCCATAGTGGTGCAGCCCGTTGCGGCGCAGCCCGTCGCGGTGCCACCGGGCCATGGAGCTCACCGGCTGGTCGTGGTCGGTGGCGGGCTGGCCGGCCTGTCGGCCGCGCTGGTCGCCGCGGATGCCGGCGCGGACGTGACCGTGCTGGAGGCACGACCGCGACTGGGCGGCGCCACCGCCTCGTTCGCCAGGGACGGGATGTGGGTCGACACCGGCCAGCACGTCTTCATGCGCTGTTGTACCGCTTACCGCGGGTTCCTCCGCCGGCTCGGGGTCGAGCACCTGACCACCCTGCAGGAGCGGCTGGACGTCCCGGTGCTGCTTGCCCGGTCCGGTGCGAACGCCCGGCTGCGGCGTACCCGTATCCCCTGGCCGGCGCCGCTGCACCTGACCCCGGCGTTGCTGGGGTACCGCGCGTTTCCGCTCGGCCAGCGACTGCGGGCCGCGCTTGCCGCCTACCGGCTCGGGCGGCTGGACCCGAGCCGGCCCGAGGTGGACGGCGTCTCGTTCGGCAGTTGGCTGGCCGACCGGGGTCAGTCGCCGGCTGCGATCGAAGCGCTGTGGGAACTGCTGACCGTCGCCACCCTGAACGCCCCCGCGGACGCGGCCTCCCTCGGGCTTGCCGCCAAGGTCGTGCGTACCGGTCTGCTGGAGCGGGCCGACGCCGGTGACATCGGGTGGGCCGAGGTTCCCCTCCAGCAGCTGCACGGGGAAGCCGCGGCTTCGGAGCTTGCCGACGTCGGTGCAGACGTGCGGACCGGGGTGAAGGTCCGCACGCTCAGCAGGACGGCGACCGGTTGGCGCGTGGCCACCGACAGCGGCTCGCTCGACGCCGACTCGGTGATCCTTGCCGTGCCGGGGCCGGCGGCTGCCGCGCTGCTGCCCGAGGGCGCGGTGCGGGACCCAAACCGGTTCGTCGAACTCGGCTCGTCACCGATCGTCAACGTCCATATGATCTACGATCGACCGGTGCTCAAGGGACCCTTCCTGGCCGTGGTGGGGTCCCCCGTGCAGTGGGTCTTCGACCGTACCGCGTCGAGCGGGATCGCGGGGTCAGTGGGGGAGCACCCCGCCCGCGCGGGCGGGCAGTACCTGGCGATCTCCCTGTCGGCCGCGGACGAGTGGATCGACCGGCCTGCCGGTGAGATCCGCAACATCTTCGTCGAGGAGATGCGCCGGCTGCTGCCTGCCGCGCGGGACGCCGAGGCGATCGAGGTGTTCGTGACCCGCGAACGTACCGCGACATTCCGCCAGACCCCGGGTACCCGGGCGTTGCGTCCCGGCCCGGCCACTGAGCTGCCCGGGCTTGCGCTTGCCGGCGCGTGGACCGACACGGACTGGCCCGCGACGATGGAAGGCGCGGTGCGCAGCGGGCTGGCCGCCGCGAAGGTAGCGCTCGGCGGCTGGCGTCCCGGACCGCCCTCACCCGGCCCGACCCGCACATTGCTGCCTGTGGTCGCAACGCCCGGAGGTTCTCCTGCGCAGTCGGGAGGATGCGCGTCGTCGTCGGGGAGCCCGTGTAAAACGTCACAATCGTCCCGGACGCCGGAGACCAAGGTCCCTGGCGAGAGACCGTCGTCTTCTAACCCACCGGGATCATCGGCCCTCGGGCCGACGGGCTCGCCAAGCGCCCAGCCGCCGTCGGCGGCATCCTCGCACCCGACTCCGTCCACTTCGCCGACTCCGTCCACTTCGCCGACTCCGTCAGCTGCGCCGCCTTCGACACCGACATCCGCGGTGACCTCGACAGAGACTCCAACCGCGATTCCAACCGCAACATCGATATCGACAGCGTCACCGACAGGGGGATTCCCG
>NZ_CAAAFT010000109.1:2471-5374 GCF_900634765.1 Candidatus Protofrankia californiensis
GTCCGGCACTGGCGTTGCTGTCCGCGGAGGCGGCCGGTGCCGCGGTCGAGGTCGGGCTTCCCGGCGCGGTCGCGGTCGAACTGGTCCACGACTTCTCCCTGCTGCACGACGACCTCATGGACGGCGACACCGAGCGCCGGCACCGGCCCACCGCTTGGACGGTCTTCGGCGCGGATGGGGCGATCCTCGCCGGCGACGCCCTGCTGGGGCTGGCGACCCAGGTGCTGCTGGAGGTCGACGGGGAGGCGGGCCGCCGTGCTGCGATCATGCTCGGCGCAGGTGTCCAGGACCTCGTCCGTGGCCAGGCCGAGGACCTGTACTTCGAGACCCGTAACGACGTCACCGTTGCCGACACCCTGACGATGGAGGACGGCAAGACCGGCGCGTTGCTGTCCTGCTCGGCCGCGATCGGTGCGGTGCTCGCGGGCGGGCGGGCGGAGCTCATCGACGGTCTCGCCGAATTCGGGTCACGGCTGGGAACCGCCTTCCAGCTCGTGGACGACCTGCTCGGCATCTGGGGCGATCCGACGGTGACGGGCAAGCCCGTGCTGTCGGACCTGCGTTCACGCAAGAAGTCCGTCCCGGTCGTGGTGGCGCTGGACGCCGGCGGAGCCGACGCCGACGAGCTGCGCGCTTTCCTCGCGTCCTCGGGGGAGGCGTCCGAAACTCAGCTGCACCACATCGCGCAGCTGGTGGAACGGGCCGGTGGGCGGGAGTGGACCACGGCCGAGGCCGACCGCCAACTCGACGAGTGCGCCAAGTTGCTCGCATCGCTGTCCTTGCCACCGCTGGTTGAAACCGAGCTGCTTGCCCTGGCCCGTTTCGTCACCGAACGGGATCGGTGAGCAGTTTATGACACCGCTGTTCGTACCGCACCGGGACCCACATGTGGACGGGAGCCGCCGATGAGTTCGACCACCGACTACGAAGTCTCCCGCGAAATCTTCTCCGACACGGTGGCGGCAGCCGCCGTCCGGGCCCGAGACCATCTGCTGGGGCTGCAGTCCGACCAGGGCTGGTGGAAGGGCGAGCTCGAGACTAACGTCACCATGGACGCCGAGGACCTCATGCTCCGGCAGTTCCTCGGCATCCTCACGCCTGAGGTAGCCGAGGAGACCGCCCGCTGGATCCGTTCGCAGCAGAGCGAAAACGGCACCTGGGCCACCTTCTACGGTGGCCCGCCCGACCTGAACACCACCCTCGAGGCGTATGTGGCGCTGCGCCTTGCCGGTGACAGCCCGGACGCGCCGCACATGCAGGCCGCCTCCGGCTTCGTCCGGGCCAACGGCGGTCTTGCCAGCACCCGGGTCTTCACCCGGATCTGGCTGGCGCTGTTCGGTGAGTGGTCCTGGGACGACCTGCCGGTGATGCCGCCCGAGCTCATGCTGCTGCCGTCGTGGTTCCCGCTCAACCCGTATGACTTCGCCTGCTGGGCCCGGCAGTCGATCGTGCCGCTGACGATCGTCGGGACGCTGCGGCCGAAGCGTTCCCTCGGTTTCGGGATCGACGAACTCAAGGTCGAGACCCCACCGAAGCCACCGGCGCCGTTGCGCTCCTGGGCGGGCGCGTTCGAGCGCCTGGACTGGCTGCTGCACCGTTACGAGCGCCGCCCGCTGAAGCTGATCCGCCGGCACGCGATGCGCCGGGCTGCCGAATGGATAGTCGCCCGCCAGGAGGCCGACGGCTGCTGGGGCGGTATCCAGCCGCCGTGGGTTTATTCGATCATGGCGTTGACCCTGCTGGGCTACCCCATGAACCATCCGGTGGTCGTTGCCGGTCTTCGGGGGCTGGAGCGGTACACGATCCGCGAGTGGACGCCCGCGGGGATGGTCCGCCGGCTGGAGGCGTGCCAGTCACCGGTGTGGGACACCGCCCTCGCCGTCGTCGCCCTGCGGGACTCCGGTCTGGCCGCCGATCATCCGGCCATGGTGCGGGCAGCCAGGTGGCTCGCGGACGAGGAGGTCACCGCAGCCGGTGACTGGGCGGTGAAACGCCCGGCGCTGGCTCCCGGCGGTTGGGCGTTCGAGTTCGACAACGACCTCTACCCGGACGTCGACGACACCGCCGAGGTGGTGCTCGCCATCCACCGCATACTCGACCCGCAGCGCGCGTCGGGCGGGGCCGACGGGAGCAACCCGCAGCGTGCGCCGGGCGGGTTCGACGAGGTCGAACCGCAGCTCGCGGCCCGGCTGCGCACCGCCGAACGCCGCGGGATCGACTGGACCATCGGGATGCGCTCCGCCAACGGGGCATGGGGGGCCTTCGACGCCGACAACACCCGGACGCTCCCCACGAAGCTGCCCTTCTGCGACTTCGGCGAGGTGATCGACCCGCCGTCCGCCGACGTCACCGCGCACATCGTGGAAATGCTCGCCGAGGTCGGTCAGGCCGACAACCCCGTCACCGAGCAGGCGGTCCGGTGGTTGCTGGACAACCAGGAGCCGGGCGGGTCGTGGTTCGGCCGTTGGGGGGTCAACCACGTCTACGGCACCGGCGCGGTCGTCCCGGCCCTGATCGTCGCCGGTGTCCCGGCCGACCATCCGTCGATCATCCGGGCGATCCGCTGGCTGGTCGAGCACCAAAGACCCGACGGCGCGTGGGGCGAGGACCTGCGTTCCTACACCGACGACGCATGGATCGGCCAGGGCGAGGCGACCGCGTCGCAGACGGCGTGGGCGCTGCTGGCGCTGCTTGCCGCCGACCCGGCATCCCCCGCCGTCGAGCGTGGGGTGCGCTGGCTGGTCGACACACAGCGTCCGGACGGGACCTGGGACGAGCCGTACTACACCGGCACCGGCTTCCCCGGTGATTTTTCGATCAACTACCACCTGTACCGGCTGGTCTTCCCGCTGACCGCGCTCGGCCGGTACCTGAGCGGCAGGTCCGCGTCATGACTTTCTCGG
>NZ_CAAAFT010000109.1:5399-8360 GCF_900634765.1 Candidatus Protofrankia californiensis
CGCCGAAGCCTCCACGGCGCCGACACGAGTAGCGGCGGTACCGGCCGCACCGGCACCAACCACGCCGGTACCAGCACCGACTGTACCGGCACCCGCGGTATCGGCCGCACCGGCACCGGCCGTACCAGTACCGGTCGTGCCATCTGCACAGGTGCCACTACCAACGGTAGCGGCATCAGTGGTACCGGCGGCGGATGCGCTGGCGCAGACCTCCGCGGTGCCGGCCTCCGAAGCGTCCCCGGTATCCCCGGAGCCCCCGGTGGAGGTTGCCCCGGCCGACACCCCCCCACCCGGGGCGGCCGGGGCGGCCGGGGCGGCCGGCGCATCCGCGCCGGAGCGCCCTGCCCCCCTCCGGCGGCGTCCGCGCCTGGTCGTCGCCGCACCGCTGCGGTTGGAGGCGTGGGCCGCGGCCCGCTCGGGCCTGCCCGCGGGCACGATCCTCATCCGCACGGGTATGGGGCCGGAGCACGCCAGCCGGTCCACCCGCATCATCCGGGAGGCACAGGCCGACGCGGTCGCCCTGGTCGGTCTCGGTGGCGGTCTCGGCCCGGGGGTGAAACCCGGGGACGTGGTGGTGGCCGATGAGGTGCGCACCGCCGACGGTTCGGTCAGCGCTCGCTGCCTGTCCGCGCCCCTGCTCGCCGGTGAGCTGCGGCGGGCGGGACTGACCGTGCACGTCGGCCCGGTCGTGTCGGTGCCGCGGCTTGCGGTCGGCACTGCGCGCACGGAGCTCGCGGCCACCGGCGCGATCGCCGTCGACATGGAGTCGGCACAGGTCGCTCCGGGCGCGAACGGAGTGCCGCTGGCCATCGTGCGCGTCATCGTCGACACGGCCGAACAGCCGTTGGGACGTTTCGATCTGGCCCGCCGTGGGATCGCCGGGCTGCGGACGATGACGACCTTCGGGCCGGTGCTCGAACGGTGGGCGATGGCGGTCGGGCCGCGCCAGGTGCTGCTCGCCGAACCACGGGCCTTCTGCGCCGGGGTCGAACGGGCGATCGAGGTGGTCGAGCGTGCCCTGGAGATATACGGTGCGCCCGTCTACGTCCGCAAGCAGATCGTCCACAACAGCCACGTGGTTGCTGATCTCGCCAGCCGCGGTGCCGTTTTCGTCGAGGAACTGGACGAGGTACCCGCCGGGGCGACCGTGGTCTTCTCCGCGCACGGGGTTGCTCCCGCCGTGTGGGAGCAGGCAGGCGACCGCAGCCTGTCGGTGATCGACGCGACCTGTCCGCTGGTGGAGAAGGTGCACGCCGAGGCCCGCCGGTTCACCGCGCGGGGGGACACCGTCCTGCTCATCGGGCATTCCGGGCACGAGGAGGTGGACGGGACCCTCGGGGAGGCCCCGGGGAAGATCAAGTTGGTGGAGTCGCCCGGCGACGTCGCCCACCTGGAGGTCGACGACCCGGAGCGGGTGACCTACCTGATGCAGACGACGCTCGCCGTGGACGAGGCGGAGGAGGTGGTCGACGCGCTGCGCGACCGCTTCCCGGCCGTGATCGGGCCCGGGTCGGCGGACATCTGCTACGCGACGTCGAACCGACAGAACGCGATCCGGCGGGTGGCCATCGAGGCTGACGTGGTTCTGGTCGTCGGGTCGCAGAACAGCGCCAACTCGCGCCGGCTCGTCGACGTGACCGAACGCGAGGGCGTGCCCGCCTACCTCGTCGGGGACGTCGGCGAGGTGGACATGCGCTGGCTGGCCGGCGCCGACACCGTCGGCATCTCCGCGGGCGCGTCGGCGCCTCCCACTCTGGTCGATGAACTGACCCAGGCGTTGTCGGGCCTGGGCCCGACAACGGTCGGGGTGCGTTCGGTGGGAGCCGAGACGATCTCCTTCTACCTCCCCAAGGAGCTGCGCCGCCCGGCGAAATGAGGGCAGTACACTGATCCCCAGTACACCGATTCCCCGGCCGGTGGCCCGGTCGGGGAATCGGTGTTTCTATATGACGATATGACTCAAGGTAATTAGAAGATTATATTCAATTACTCAACGTTATATTCTCCGGTCTTTGGCACGGCCCCGTGGGTATGCGGTGAAAAACACAGGGTGTGACCCCTGCTACGGTCCACAGGATGCGCCAGACATCGACCAGCGGGGTTCTCACGGACCCGCCGTCGGTGTGCCGCGATATCGACTCCCTCGAGGCCTTGGTCGACGTCGGGACGGTCACCGGCCGGAGCGACCCCGGTCCACCCCGGCGGGGCTTGCGCCGATGGCGGGCCCTGAGCCGATGGCAGGGTCCAGGACGCTGGCGGAGTCCGGGCCGGTGGCGCCGGCCGTCCCGAGCCGGCCTTGTGCTCTTCGCCCTTGCCGCGCTGTCTTTCACGCTGAGCCTGGTGCTGCAGACCACGCTGTTCCGTCGTGGTTCAGGTGATGCGGACGAGGCCGCCTATGTCATGCAGGCCAGGATGCTGCTGCATGGGCAGCTCACCCTCGACCAGAACCTGGTGGAGCCGTTCTTTCGCCCCTGGTTGACCGGTGTCCACAATGGGCGGGTCTTCACCAAGTATCTGCCCGGCTGGCCGGCGATGCTGGCCGCGTCCCAACTGCTGTTCGGGACGATGATCGTTGCTCCGGCGCTGGTGGCCGCAGCCTGGGTGGTCGGGGTGTACCGCCTTGCCCGTGAGCTGTTCGACGACGTGGCCACCGCGCTCGTCTCCGCCGCGTTCCTCGTGTTCTCACCGCTGGTGGTCGTGCACACGGCGCTGCCTATGGCGTACGCGTTCACCGCGGCAGCCCTGACGATCGCGATCGCCGAGGTGGCGCGCGGCACCCGCACGGGCGCGCGTTGGTCACTGGTGGCCGGTGGCGTGGCGCTCGGCCTCGCGGCGACGGCCCGGCCATTCGACGCCGTGCTGGTGACGCTGGTCTGCGCCCTCGTCGTCGCGGGACGTTTTGTCACCGGCCGGCTTCCCACCGGCCGGCTCCCCACCGGCCGGCTCCCGACCGGTGCGCTC
>NZ_CAAAFT010000109.1:8389-10549 GCF_900634765.1 Candidatus Protofrankia californiensis
CCGGCTTCCCACCGGCCGGCTTCCCACCGGCCGGCTCCCCACCGGCCGGCTCCCGACCGGTGCGCTCTCCGCCGGTTTGCTCTCTGCCGGTTTGCTACCCACCGGCCGTCGGCGGCGTCCGTCACCGCGCGCCCTGCTGCGCCACACCGCGTGGATCGGGCTCGGAACCCTGCCGTTCGCCGTGGTCGTGGCGGCCTTCTGCCGGCACGTGACCGGATCGATGCGGACCCTGCCGCTGGCGGCCTCCGACCCGCTGGACCGTTTCGGTTTCGGTGAGCGCCGGATCCTGCCGTCCGAACCGCCGTTCGCCTTCACCCGCCATCTTGCCGTGGAGGCGTGGCAGGAGACCGTTGCCGCCGCTCCCGGCTGGCTCTTCGGCGGAAGGGCGCTGATCGTTCTTGCGGTGCTCGGCCTGCTGGTGGCGGAACACCGCCGCGCACGGCTCCTGCTCGCAGCCAACGTGCTCCTCGTCTTCGTCGCGTATTTCTTCTGGTGGGGCAGTGCCATGGCCATGCCGAGCCTTCGGGACGGCCTCGGCCCGCATTACCACATGGTGGCGCTGACGCCCGTTGTCATCCTTGCCGGCTCCGGGGCCTGCTGGCTGTGGCGGCGCCTGTCCGGCCGGTTTTTCGCGCGACCGGCCCGCGGCCCGGTGGCGGGTGTCTGCCTGCTGGGGCTGGCGGCGGTGACCGCACTCGCCGTTCCCGGCAAGGTCAACATCCAGCGGTATGTGAACGCGGTCGACAAGCATGTGCTCGATCTCGTCCCCGACGACCTCGGCGGGCCGGCGGTCGTGATCGTCACTCCGCCGACTCCGAGCCTGTACACCCAGGTTCCCTACCACTTCCTGCGGAACAGTCCGGACCTGTCGGACGAGGTGCTATACGCCGCGGACGTCGGTGCGGCCACTGTGGGGCTTGCCGAGCAGATGCCGGGACGCCGGCTGTACCGGCTGCGTCCGGACGAGCGGATCGCGGCGGACGAGCCCGGGAGCCTGCGGGGTTCGTTCGTCGAGCTGCGCACGGTCGAGGGCGAAACGATCGACGTCCGGGTTTCGGCGGTCGTCCCTGCCAACCGGCCCTATGCGTCGGTCTACCTGCGCCTCGGTGACCGGAGGGAAACCCGCCCGTTCGCCGGCACGGCTGGTATCGACGTGACACGTACGGTGACCTGGAAGCTGGACGGGCGATCCGGCGCCGGCCTGCTCGCATCCGGGGTGAGCCCCCCTGCGTCCGAGGCGCACCCGCCCGCGGAACTGGTCGTGGGGCTGGTCGCGGGCACCACGTCCGACCTGGCGCGGGCATGGCGGTGGGAGGAACGGATTCCGCTGCGGCAGCGACCTGACGGTTCCCTGGTGCTATTGGCCCCCGGACAGGGCTTCCGGCAGCTGCCGGAACTCCACGGGGACGCATGGGTGCAGGCCACGGTGACCGGCACGCTCGGCGTCGCCGTAGAGTCGGCGTCACTCTCGAACCGGGCGGATCGATGATTTTTATATCAGTTCGTCTTTGTGTGAGTTCGGCGTGCGGGGAGGAGGTCCACCGTGGCAGCCGGCTACCGCCGGGCAACCCGGTGGATCATGGTCCGGATCACGGCCCTTTGTGAACGAATCCCCGGGAATGCCGGCTTTCAACTGCTGTCAGGAAGTCGGTAGGAACAGAATTGTATTGGTATACCGGCGCCCGCTTCCGGTTACGACTGCCCGAAGATAGCTTTGGCGAGCGACCGGTGCCATTGCCCGCTGGTGGGCGACCAGGTCGAAACCGGCCAGTGAACGCATCCTCCCGCGGTCGAGAAACCAACCCTGGTAGTTCCAGCTCCGCAGCAGCTCCAATGTCACGGCTGCCGGGCTCCGGTCATCCTCGATCTCGACAATGAGGTTCGGGCGCCAGCGCCGGATAACTCCTTCCGCGCCTCGCAGTGCCGCGAGTTCGTGCCCTTCCACGTCGATTTTCACGAGGCCGACGTTGTCGACGTCGAGGCTGTCGAGACGGATCGTCTCGACCTTCACGGAACGACCGCCGCCCTGGGGGCTCAGGGAGGCGCGACCTTCGGTGCCCCGACCGCCCGGCGGAAGCCACAGCTCGGCGAAGCCTTCCCCGTCGGACGCCGCCTTCGGCACCACCGTGACGTTCGACCGGCAGGTACGGCCGACGAAGG
>NZ_CAAAFT010000109.1:10574-15451 GCF_900634765.1 Candidatus Protofrankia californiensis
CGGCACCACCGTGACGTTCGACCGGCAGGTACGGCCGACGAAGGCGGCCAGCTCGGGGTTTGGTTCCACCGTCACGACGCGGTCGGCGTGCCGCGACATCCAGTGGGTCCACGGGCCGTACCAGGCCCCGACGTCCAGTGCGGTCTGGTGAGGTGTGACGAACGCACCGACCCGGCGCAGTATCGGTTCAAATCGGCGATGAGCTATGGCGATCGCGGTTGCGAACACCCGGTCGGGGGCTAGTTCGGCGAGCAAGCTCACGACAGCCAAGGATAATTCTCTTTTCATGTTGGAGGCGCTGCCCCAAAGCCGCCGGACTTGTCCGACGAAAACAGCTCCCGCGTATTTTGGATCGCCCGCCGCACTACTGTCAAGGAAGGTTGGGAGCTGCTACCGGAGAGCAGACCTCGACGTACGCCTTCGACATGAACGCAGTATGCCCGCGCTCGACTCGGATAAGAGTGACCGGGGAGCGGGTCTGTGTCCCGACAGGATTCCGTGTGGGCGACTTCGTGGGGGCGCCGGTATCCCGTGGGGCGTCGGCGACCGGGTCAGATCAGGTGCGGTTGCTCGTAGTACAGCTCCTGGATGACGGACAGGTCGAACAGCTGCCCGGCGGTCAGGGGAGCCGCGCTCGTGGACAGCAGTCGGACATTGGCTTCGATCAGCGCGTCGGTCATGGTGAACAGGCCGTCCCTGCGTGTTTCCGCGGTCTGGACGAGGACGTTCAACGCTCTGTTCTTCTCCGTCTGTTCGGTGGCGTCGAGCCCGAGCGACTTCGCGTAGACGTCCGTGGTGAGATGAGCCCCGAGCATGGGGTCGGCCAGGTTCTGCTTCCAGCCGCGGATCTCGGCCGTGAGGAAGGCCTTGATTCTCTTCCGCGCGGCGGTGACAGCGTCGGTGGTCACGACGTACGCGTTGGAGACCAGCGGGTATCCGTGATCCGCGATCAGGAATGTCGAGAAGCCGACACCCTGACGGGTGAGGGCCACCGGGGCGTCGGAGACGGAGGACAGCGCTGCGTCGACCTGCCGCTGCGCGAGAGCCTGCGCGACTATCTGCACATGATCGGGTACGATTACTCGTTGCACCGCTGTCTCGGGAACTCCCGCGGCGGCCAGGAACGACGTCCAGACAGCTGCGCTGCCCGCTGTCGTCGCGATCCGCATGCCGATCATCTCCTGTGGCGTTCTGATCGGCTTGTCCGCCAGGGAGACGATCGCCCAGGGGGACTTCTGCCGCTGCGTGCCGATGATCCGCAGCCGCGCGCCGGCCATGATCTCCCGTGCGACGACCTCCGGAGCGGTCACACCCACAAACGCCGCGCCCGAGGCCACCAAGGCCGTCACGGTGGGGGTGTGCGACCCGCTGCCGCGAAACCGCGTGGACGTGAAGCCGGCCTCGCGGTAGTAGCCGCGGTGGTCGGCGACGAGGGAACCGGCGAACTCGACGCCGGGCGCTGCCGGAAGCCCGAGCGTGAGCGGAGCCGATGCTGGTCCGGATCCGGCCGTCCCCGGGTGGGCGGACCGCCGGATCCGCCGCACCGCCCACACGGCTGTCCCGGCGCCCATCCCCAGGCCTGCCGTGGCGGCGCCGGCGAACAGCAGATCCCGGCGGGAGGGCCGCCGGCCTCCCGGATGCCTCGTTCCGACGGGCCCGGGAGCAGCCTGTGTCGAGTTCGGGTCGATCCACACGGGCTGTTCGATGGTGGCCGGGTCGACATCGGACCCCGGCTGCGTCCTGCGCAGCCGGGGTGTGTCCTGCGCAGCGTTGCGTGCTGCGTCCCACGATGTGTTCCGTGCCGCGTTCCGTGTGGTGTCGGGGGCCGGCACCTCGATGCCGACCGTGTCGAGCTCGTCGGCGTCCAGCCTGTCGGTGTCGTCCCCGCCCCTGGACACGCGGGTGCTGCTCAGGCCGTTGGCGCTGTCCGGGTCGTAACGGCCGGAACGGTCGTGCTGGGTGTGGTCGTGCTGGGTGCGATCGTGATGAGTGTGCTCGCGGTCATCGAATCGCAGCCGGTCGGTTACTATGGAGAACATGGTCGGGGCTTCGTAGAAGGCGCTCGTGGTCGGCCAGGCGTTGGTCGTCGGCGAGGCGTTCACGGTCGGCCAGGTGTTCGGGGTTGCCGGCGGGCTCGGCTCCGGAGCGCGCAGAAGAGCCTGCAGCTGCCGGCGGATCCGCTCCGCCGGTGGGCGGGCGGACGGCTCCTTGGCCAGGATCGGGCTGAGCACCGTGTAGGTCCGGGTAGCCTGCACCGGCGTGGTCGGCCCTTCGTAGACGACGGCGTGCATGGTGGCGAAGGTGGTGCCCCGTCCGAACGGGGAGACGCCCTGCGCGGCGTGGAGAAGGGTGGTTGCCAGCGAGAACAGGTCACTGGCGGGTCCGCCTTCACCTCCGCGGATGCGTTCGGGAGCCATATAGGCGGGTGTGCCGATCACACCGCCCGCGGCGGTGATCCGGTGATCGGTCTCGTAGGCGGCGATCCCGAAGTCCGTGAGCCGGACGGTCCCGTCAGCGGTGATCAGAACGTTTGAAGGTTTGACATCCCGGTGCAGAACACCTTTGCGGTGACCGTGCGCCAGCGCGTCCAGAAGTGCGATGCCTATCCGGGCCACTTCCCGCTCGTCCAGTGCGCCGTCGTGCGCGATCATTGTTGCCAGCGAGCATCCCGAGACCAGGTCCATGACGATCCACTGCGCGCCGTGGTCCTCGACCAGGTCGTGCACGGTGACCACATGGGGGTGGACGCCGAGCCTTGCGGCGTTGCGTGCTTCGCGGTGGGCACGTTCGATCAGCAGTTCGCGGTCATGGATCGAGACGTGGTCGGGGATACGGATCTCTTTCAGTGCGCGTTCGACACCGCTGCCGGTGTCGAACGCGCGCCAGACCGTCCCCATCCCCCCCGAGCCGAGCCGCTCGACGAGCCGAAACCGCCCGCCGACCAGATGCGTGACTGTGCGCCCGCCTGGTGTCATACGCCCGCCTTCACCTTCACCCTGCAACACGTGCCCAACCCCATGTGACCTCCGCGCCGACGTCCTACTGCTTTTTGCCGATGTTAGGCGCCGCGGCCGACAGCCTTTGACCGGCGGGTTCGCCGACCCGCCGGTCGGGTCTCCACACAACCTCTGGTGGGAATACGATGAGCCGGCGATACGGGCTGCATGTCGCTGATTTGAGGAACCGCGGGCTCCGCCACAATGGTATGCGTCACGCCTTGGGAACCCTGTGACTGAGATAACCTGTTTTTTTTGCGCTCAGGTGACTACTTCGGTCGAGATCCGGTGGATTCGCAATCCTCCGACAAGCGTGCCGGGCCGTCGGTCGAGCCGGCACCTGATGCGATGAAGGGGCGGCGCATCCGCTCCTGGTGACTTCCCGAGCTGCCGTGCTCACGGTGACTATGTTCACGTTCCGCTCATAAGTGACCATGTTCACGTTCCGGCGTGGGGGCGGGTCCCGGGGCCTGGCGCGTCGCGGCCACAGGACCGTCCCTGCGATGTCCTTGGACGTGGTTGCCCCAGCCGGTGGCCCACCGCTGGCTGGGGGCTGTCGGACCTGTCGCGGGTGTACCGTCCGACCCTTTAGGATCATGGTCCGTGGGATGTCGGATGCACGACATGCGCCCCGTCAGGTTTCCGACGCAACATCATGATTATCCCGCTGACCTGCGGCGACAGGTGCCACTGGTACTGGAGAACGGGCGGTCCGCTCGAGGCGGACAGTGGCCGATCCGACGTTCGCGATGGACATACAAGCTGTACGTACACCCTGTATGTTCTTGTGAAGGAGCGGCCGTACGGCCGTACGACGTCGACGCCGAAGGGCGGTATTGCCGTGGCGGTGGAGTGGCGCTACTCGATGCGGATCGGGATGTACCTGGCCAAGCAGAAGGTGCTGCGTCGCAAGCACTTCCCGCTTGTTCTTGAGCTTGAGCCCCTGTTTGCGTGCAATCTGTCATGCACCGGTTGCGGCAAGATCCAGCACCCGGCGTCCGTTCTCAAGCAGCGGATGAGCGTCGAGGACGCCATGGCCGCGGTGGAGGAGTGCGGCGCGCCGGTGGTGGCGATCGCCGGTGGTGAGCCGCTGATGCACCCGCAGCTCGACGAGATCGTCCGTCAGCTCATTGCCCGCAAGAAGTTTGTCCTGCTGTGCACCAACGGACTGTTGCTTCGGAAGAAGATGGCGAAGTTCACACCGTCGCCGTACTTCACCTTCATCGTCCACATCGACGGGCTGCGTGAGCGGCACGACGCGGTGGTGGAGAAGACCGGTACCTTCGACGAGGCGATCGAGGCGATCGCCGCGGCCAAGGCCGCGGGCTTCCGGGTGGGCACCAACTCCACCTTCTTCAACAACGACAGCCCGCAGGACGTGATCGACGTGCTGTCCTATCTCAACGACGAGGTGAAGGTCGACCAGATCCAGCTCTCGCCCGCCTACGCCTACGAGAAGGCGCCCGACCAGGAGCACTTCCTCGGCGTCTCGCAGACCCGCGAGCTGTTCTCCAAGGTCTTCTCCGACGGACGGCGCGCCAAGTGGCGGCTCAACCACTCGCCGGTGTTCCTGGACTTCCTGGAGGGCAAGCGCGATCTTTCCTGCACCGCGTGGGGCATCCCGAGCTATTCGCTCTTCGGCTGGCAGAAGCCCTGCTACCTGATGAGCGACGGCTACGTCTCCTCCTACAAGGAGCTGGTCGAGACCACTGACTGGGACGCCTACGGCCGGGGCAAGGACCCTCGCTGCGCGAACTGCATGGCGCACTGCGGCTACGAGACCTCCGCGGTGCTCGCCACCACGTCCTCGCTGAAGGAGTCCCTGCGCGCCATGCGCAGCATCTAAAGGGTCAAAGGCGGCGCGATCATGTTTTTCTCGCG
>NZ_CAAAFT010000109.1:15676-16872 GCF_900634765.1 Candidatus Protofrankia californiensis
TCTCTGCTGTGCGCCGACCCGAGGACGGCGCTCCGAGGACGGCGCTCCGAGGACAGCGGTGAGGAGTCCGGGGAGATGCGCCTATCGGACGCTGTTCTTCGCCTCCAGGCCGACCAGCAGGCGGTCGAGAACCTCGCCCGCCTCCCGGCGGGCCTGCGCAGGATCGCCGGCACGGCCGATCAGCAGGCTCGCCTCGGACAGGACGGCCGCTAGCACCCGGGTGAGAGGCGCGATGGGCAGCGGGTCGATCCGGCCCTCCTCGACAGCCCTGTCCAGCCATTCGGCGAGCAATCGGTAGCCGTAACGCTCGACCAGGACGTCCCATGCGTCGTGCCCGAGCACGGCCGGTCCGTCAACCAGCACGATGCGCTGGAAGTCACTGTCGGTGCAGATGTCCAGGAAGGACTGGAACCCGGTGCGCAGCTGTTCCCAGGCGCCTGTGGCCGGTTCGTCCGTGGCACGCTTGAGTTCCGTGGTCACGAGCTGTTCGGCGACCTCGAGCGCGACCTGTTCCATGACCGCGCCGAACAGATCGGCTTTGTCGCGGAAGTGGTGGTAAAGAGCGCCGCGGGTCACCTGCGCGTCGGCTACGATCTCCTCGGTACCCGTGGCGGCGTAACCCTGGGTGCCGAACCGCAGCCGTGCGGCGGCCAGGAGAGCCTGCCGGGTGGCGGCTGGATGCTCGTTGCCCCCGACCCTGGTCATTCGTCGATTATGTTGCACTCAGTCCTCTAATGAGCGAGTTCAGCCGTGGGAATGTTCATCACTGCACTAGCGGGTCCGTCAAATGCTCTTGATCATATAACGCTATCGGTCTGAGGCACCACGGCGAGGCCACGCTCGCACATGTGCTGGACTCGCACGATCGCTCCACAGCCGACATGCACGGCGAGGGCTGGTGGACCGTCCGGACCATCCCGGTCGGCGAAACAGCGGTCATCTCTGCTTTTCCTGGTCGAGGGTGCTACCCCGAGCTCGTAGCGCGGGCCGTCCGTCCGGCCTCACCTGTCTGCGGGAGGCGGGTCTGGCGGTCTGTTTCGGGTGAACACGGCTGTCGCTCCGGCGTCCAGGAAACGTCGGAGCGTGACCGTGTCCGGCGCCAGCGCACTGACGAGGACACCTGGTCCAGCCAGGGGGAGCACGGCGAACGTGTCGGTGCCGGTCGTGCCGGTCGTGCCGGTCGTGCCGGTCGTGCC
>NZ_CAAAFT010000110.1:0-6710 GCF_900634765.1 Candidatus Protofrankia californiensis
GGGTGGACGAGATCGAGCCGGGCGGTTCACTGAAGCGCCCGAGAACGATCTCCTCCCGCCACAGCAGGCGGGCGTCCGCCGCGAGCCTGATCGCCGCCCGCATCCGGTGCCGGCATCCGCGGGCGGCCACGGTCGGTTCGGGCAGGTACTCCAGCGCGCCGCCCGGCCCGACCTCGGCATGGACGTCGAACAGCGAAGGTTCCTCGCCGTGCCCGGGCAGCGCAACCGTCGCGGCCGTCGAGCGCAGCACCAGCCGGACCCCGGCGCCGACCGTGATGTCGAGTCGCAGCCGGTCACCGGCAAGCGGCCCGGCCGCGGCGTTCACCAGATGCACGGTGACGGTCGGTAGCCCGTCGTCCGATTCCATCCGGACGCCGGTGCGGCGCAGGACCAGCGGTACCTCGGACCTCAGCTCGCTGACCCGGACCCCGCTGACCTGGACCCCACCGCCGCGGACCCCGCCGCTGATCCCGCTATTGCTGATCCCGCTGCCGCGGACTCCGCTGCCGTCCGCGGCAGGTTCGATCCGCACGGCCGCGTGCGCGCTGATCGACGTCCGGCCGATGCGTGCCGGCGGACGGCCCGTACCGGCGCCGACCATCCCGGCAGCCGTTTCCATCTCCTCTTTCCCCTCGTCCAGGACGCCGTAGTCGTCCGTGCCGGCCTCGTCTGGGCCGATCGGGTTCAGGGCGATCGGGTTCAGATCGGCCGGGTGCGGGCTGATCGGGTGCGGGCTGGCCGGGTTCAGGACGGCCGACTCGGGGCGGCGACCTCGGCAGCCGGATGGTCCGGACGTTGCGAAAGGACGCGTTGCGAAAGGACCGAAAGGACCCAGTCGGACACCTCGGCCGCCCCCGCTTCCGCCACCAGCGAGGTGAACAGCACCGGACGGCCGCGGCGGACCCGTTCGGCGTCCCGAGCCATGACGCCGAGATCCGCACCGACGAGCGGCGCGAGATCGGTCTTGTTGATGACGAGAAGGTCGCTACTGGTGACTCCCGGGCCACCCTTACGGGGCACCTTGTCGCCGCCGGCCACGTCGATGACGAATATCTGCCGGTCGACGAGGCCGTAGCTGAAGGTCGCGGTCAGGTTGTCGCCGCCGCTTTCGACGAGGATCAGGTCGAGCGGGCCGACGTCCGATTCCAGATCCTCGACGGCGTCCAGGTTCGCGGCGATGTCGTCCCGGATGGCGGTGTGCGGGCAGCATCCCGTCTCGACCGCGCGGATGCGTGCCGGGTCGAGCACGCCTGCCGCGCGCAGGAAGTCGGCGTCCTCGGTGGTGTAGATGTCGTTGGTCACGACCGCGAGCCGCAGGGTGCCTGCGAGGGTCCGGCACAACGCCGCGACCAGCGCTGTCTTGCCGCTGCCCACCGGCCCGCCGACACCGATGCGAATCGCCCGATCGTCCGGGCGCGTCTGCGACTCCGCCGCTTCCGGCATGCGCAGCTCCGCTGCCTTCGGCGTCCGCGGCTCCGACGTTTCCGGCGTCCGAGACTCCGATGCTTCCAGCGTGCGTGGCTCCGCCGCTACCGGCGTTCGCGGTTGCGCCGCTTCAGGCAGCTGCCCGGTGCCGGCAACCCGGGTTGGACCGCCACCCGCCGCGGGGAACATCTGAAGGTCATGCTCGCGGTGCATCCGTACACCTTCCCGAACTTCTTCCGGTCCCGCACCCGCACCCGGGTATGCGCAGCCGAATAATCACCGTCTGCACTAGGCTCATACTGTGCGTGATAATTATCCTCTTTGCGGTGTCGTTACCGTTTGTGGGGGCACTGCCCGATCTGATTCCACCCGCTCGGCTGGTTCCGGTTCCCCTGGTCGTGGGCTTGTCCGGTGAACCGGCCCACCGACTGGGCAGTTCTGGATCTGGACGCGGACCCCGCACCGGGTGACCCGTTCTCGGTACAGCAGCTGGCACGCAGGTTTCTCGAATTCGCGGCGGACGTCGAGTACGCCCGCGGCCAGGTGGCGTCCTTGGGCGCCGGTGGCGTCGTCGAGTCGTGGCTGGGGGACGCGGGGGACGCCTTCCGGAAGGAGATTGCGGAGTTCCCCAGTCAGTTACAGAAGCTGGAAACCTCCTACCGGATGGTCGGCGATGCGCTGATCGCTTACGAGCCGATTCTGGCTGCGGCGCAGGTACAGGCCGACCGGGCGTTGGCTCAGGGCCGCGACGCCCGTTCCCGGCGGGACAGCGCGCAGAATCTCCTCGGCCCCGCACAGGCCGTGTTGACCGCGGACGCGGCGGCCTTCGCCGATCTTTCCTCGGCGTCCTCCACCTACACCGCGGATGTTCCCCCGCCGCCCGACCCGGTGCAGGTGGCGCAGGCCATCCGGAACCGGGACGCGGCACAGGCAAGGCTCGACCAGGTGCGAAACGCCGTCCGTGACGGGCAGGACGAGCTGGACGCGGCCCGCCGGCTCGCGTTATCCGCGAAGGCGTTGCGTGAGGACGCCGCCGATACCTGCGTGCGGATGATCCGTGACGCATCCGATGCCGGGATCAGGAACAAGCCGTGGTACTCGTGGGAGAAGGTCAAGGAGACCGCGGGGAAGGTGTGGACGGTCGCCGTCCAGGTCGCGAAAATCACTGTGGCGGTTCTGGGCGTGGTCGCTCTGATTATCGGCGGCCCGGCGGCCTGGGTTGTTTTCGCCGCCGCTGTCGTCGTCCTCGCCGATACGTTGGTGAAGTACGGCAATGGGCAGGCGTCCCGGTGGGACGTCGCATTTGCCTTGCCCGGTTCCGTTCCCGGCACAAAAGGTCTGACGACGGTCGGTGGGCTGGCCCGAGGGATACGCGGTGGCAGCCGGGCGGTCGCCGGTATTCGGAGTGTCGCCGACGCCGGAAAGCTGTTGCTGGGCGGGGGCCGGACGCTTGTCCGCGGCGGTCAGGAGATGGCACTCGGCGCGGTTGCCACGGGCCGGCGACGACTGGCTGCGGCAACCGCTGCTGTTCGTCGTTCGGTGGCTGATCCTGCTGGGGTATTACGCGCTGCCGGGTCCGATATTGCGGCCGCCGGGGTTACCGTCCGCACCGCCGCCGTCCGCTTTCCCGAAAGCGCCGGACTGCGCTCCACAAGCCGGATGGCCGGGGAAGCGGGAAGCGACGCCGCCGCTCTCGACCGTGCTGCCGACGCCACAGTCACCGGGCACGCCGATGAAGCCCCATCCACCGCCAACGGGGCCGGGCACGGTGCCGGTGACGACAGCGGTCATGGCGGTGACAGCGGGGGCGGTCGGAACAACGGGAACAACGACGGCCCCACCAGCCCGGACGACAACCCCCCGAATGGTCCCGATCCCGACGGCAGTCCCCACGCTTCCGGATCGGCTGGAGGTCCGGGCCCGGGGGGAAACTCGCACCCTGACCGAGGATCAGAAGCCGGCACAGAAGACATCGGGAACCACATATCGCCTGGCGACCAGAGCACCTTCACTGTTTCACGAACAGGCCTTGACTCCGACCTGATGGCCGAGCTTGCCGCAAGTGGAGTCAAGCATACGCCTGAAGAGATTATACAGATAGGCCGGGATCCCGCTGGCCGTATCGTATTCTTGGAGCAAGGTAACGAGAGGGCTGGTTTCGAACACATCCTTCGCCGTCACCAGAGCGAGTTCGAACAGGCGGGTATTGCGAAGGATCAGATTCCGGAGTTCATCATGAGAGCCCTGACGGAGGGGCGTCCAGTCGGAAGCCAGCGGGCGACACCGATACTTGAGGTTGAGTTCGGGGGTAGACTCCACAATGTCGCTGCCACCACGGGCGGGAATGGTTACGTTGTCAGCGCCAACATGAGGAGCGCACCGAATTGATTCGCGTAATGAAGCTCATGGCAGAATGGCAGTCGTGGCCCGTCTGGGACTACTCGGACGGTATACCTGACAACCTGGACCACGCCCAGCTTCCGATAAGCGCTGATCTCGTAGCCGAAATTTCGGAGTGGGACCGCGGTTTTCAGGAAACTTTTAACACCGACTACCCGCCCGATTCAGGATTCTTGACCGACGAGGAGGCTCGAGCGTTCGACGCGCTCGGCCACGAGCTCGCACTCCGGCTGGCGTGGGAGCTCGGCCCGCAGGTAAGCGTTGAATACGTACCCACCGTTTACGTTGCAGGAAAATAGCTTCCAGTGAAGGGCGAGGACTCAAGGAGTTTCCGCCGCTGATGTTTTTGAGGGACGCCGGAATCCGGTCCTTTTCCGTATGGGTGAGTACTTTCTCGATGGTGGGTCGCGTACGAGGCCCAGAAGATCGACGGTAGAATTCTGATTACCAGGCTGGATGGCTTTGCGGATCGTCGTGGAGGCTGGAAGTGATGTCTGATGTTCAGCAGATATTCTTCGGGATGGAGCTGGGTATTGGCGAGGTTGTACAAATCCTCGCGGAGCGGTTGGGATTCACCGTCCGCGAATTCGATGGATCGTGGTCGGTGTACAAGCAGGGGTACGGAGGGTTCGACCGTTCGATCGGAGGTGCGGTCGAGATGAATGAATACTCGTATCCCTCGCCGCGCCCCGATGAAGAAAGATCCGTCTATGACGGCTACCCATACTGCTGGGAAATCTGGGCCTCGGTTCCCGGGACGTCAACCCAACAGTTTCCACTGGCGAGACGAATATTTGACGAGTTTGTCGAGAAAGTTGGATGGCCTGCCGTTCTGACCGCCAACATTGAAATCGTGCACGTGCGGTGGTCGCCGGAACGAGGGCTTGAGGAGTTCCCGCTGAACACGTCGACGTCGATGGACGGTACTGACGCGTGGGGCGCAGGGCAGACCTAGTGCTGTGACCACATACCTTCACCGGGTCTCCAGCCAGCGCTGTGATCGTTGTGATTCCGAGGCCGCTGGAACAACCTCCAGGTCACAAGAATCATGCTGTGCGAACCCGGTCGACATTGGTGGTCACCGCACTAGTCTTGGCCTGCTGGTGATGGAGATCCGGTACGGTCGTTCCGCTGGCCGCCCCTGCCTGGGAATCGACGTGGCGTCGATTCCCGGGCAAACCGGGACTGCAGTATGTACGATGCGATTACTGCAGCCGAACCGGGGACGGTCATGCGAAGCATTCGACGCACGAGTCTGGTGGGCGTGTCCGTGGGGTGGGGGGTCTTGGCGGTCGCCGCCGCCGTCGCGTTCATCTTCGGTACCGACTCCAACCACACGGATGGTCCGGTCGGGCGAGCGGTTCCGCCGAATTCTTCACTGGCAACGAGCTCCGCGTCGAAACCACTACTGACGCTTGCTGAGTATCAGACCGTGTTGACCAGCGTCGAGCAGGCGATACGCCCTGCCATGGACCGGGTCGTCGCGGCAACCACTCTCGCAGAGATCGACTCCGCACGCATCGATCTCGCCGCGGTACTGCAGAAGCAGTGGGACTACCTGCAGACGATCACGCCGCCCTCCCAGGCTCGTGAGCAGCACCGTGGCCTGGAGACCGCAGTCTTCGTCTGGGACAGACTGCAGAAGAACATCTCTTCGGCGAACGTGACGAAGTCGAATTCCTGCGGCATCGAGGCGGCACAGCCAACGCAAGTGTACGAGGCCAAGCAGGACGTCTACCGGGCGGTGAAGTCCAGCTCCTACAAGGCGGCCGCGGAGGATCTTGCCGAGCTCAATCTGAAGTTCGGTGAGTTGATGTTGCCTGCGGAGCCCGTGGCTCCCCCCGTCACCGATCGCCGCGCGGCCAACGGCGAGATTATCCAGCGAACCGGACGGCGAGGATCCGGACGCCTGCGGATCAACAACGGCGACATCTCCGATGTCGCCGTCTCGGTAACCAACGGAAACCCGTCGAATCCCCAGGTCACTATTTACGTGCGGGGCAATTCCAATGCCACGATAACCGGAATCACCGGCACCTACTGGGTCTATTTCAAGTCTGGCAGTGACTGGGACGCCGCGCGACGCGGATTCACCCGGGACTGCTCCTTCGAGAAGTTCGACCTTCCGTTCGACCAGGCGTCGGACTGGGAAATCAGCCTCGAGGAGACGCCCGCCGGCAACGCCACAACCACCACGGCCCCCCCGTTCTAGAACCGCAGCCGGCACGTTCCCGTCGTAAGCCCCTCGCTGGCTGTCGTCACGACAGCGTCAGGAGAGGCAGATTAGGGCAGCAACGTGAATACGCGATTGGCTTTCACAACGGTGAAATGCCGCCGGTCGACGGTTGCGACTTCATCGACACCGAGTCGTTCGGCGCAGGCGATCACCGAGGAGTCGACCGTACCGAGCGGAAGGTTGCGGTATCGGTTGACTAGATCGGCGATACGTAGCCAGTCGGTCGCGTGGACCGGCTCAACGTCGAATGCTCCCGAGGCCATATCCGCCAGGAAACGGAGCTCTGCGGACGCGCCGAGACGGCTACCAAGCAAGTAGACGACTTCGGTCACAACAAGGATAGGAACGATCAGTGGACCTGGATGCGTTTCCAGTAGCTCTGCGCAAGCTTCATGATGTTGATCGTCGGCGTCGACGTAGGCATACAGTGGTCCCGCGTCGACGACCAAGGCTATGGCGTCACCTCGCTGCGCAGGATTTCCTCAATACGCTCGGATATGTCGTGTCGTCCGCTGCGGCCCGCGGCCCGGGCGCCCAGTACACGCCGACCGGCCGGCATCTCCCCGCTGCGCTCGAGAAGTTCCGCGAGACCGGCCGGGACGATCGCGGCCAGCCGCTGGCCCCGGTCGGTCAGGTACACAACCTGCCC
>NZ_CAAAFT010000110.1:7337-9778 GCF_900634765.1 Candidatus Protofrankia californiensis
GGCCGGGACGATCGCGGCCAGCCGCTGGCCCCGGTCGGTCAGGTACACAACCTGCCCTGACACAGCAGTGTCGCGGGCCACCTGGGTCAGCTGTTCGCCCTCGGGAAGCGGCATCTCAGTCACACCAACATCGTAACCGCATCTGGCATCGACGGCACGGACGTTCGAACACCGGCCGACACCACGCTCCGCGTCAGCTGAACAGCGACAAACCATCCTTGTGCTGCGGTTATGGCTGTGTCAGCGCGTCGACGACTCCCGGACCTGATCAAAATATGTTGTGTGAGCTGAGAGCAAGCGATGATCGGCCATGGGAAACCCCGGCCGGAGCAGTGCGCGCACATCACCCAGGCGATGTTGACGTGAGGATCGACTTCTTTGGAAATCCGCCGGTCATCCAGAGCCTGCTCCATGGGACCGGCTTGGCTGCACGGAGGCTGGTGAAGGCTGTACCGGTATGGTCCGGTGCGGTGGGTCGTGGTGGGACACTTCCAGGGTGACCGGCGGGGGTGGTACGGGCGGCAACCTGGACTTCTTCGTGTCCTACACCGGGGTGGATCGGCCGTGGGCGGAGTGGATCGCCTGGACGCTGGAAGCCCGCCGGCTACCGGACACTGATCCAGGCGTGGGATTTCGACCCGGGGTCGGGGTTCGTGGAGGCGATACACCAGGCGGCGCAGTCGTCGCCCCGGACGGTGGCGGTGTGCCCGGGTTCAGGCCAGGCCCGCCCAATCCGACTTGACGGCCGCTCCACCTGCGCCTGCAGTTGATCTGCACTCGTCGAGTCGGGTGTTATAAACTGTGCCGGATGTAGGGGCCGGCTGGGCTTATTGGTACCTGCAGTATTTGGTACACAGAGCTTTTTCCATCTTGGTTTTTCCCGGCCTTCGTTCTCCAATACGAACATGGCCTGAGCGAATGAGCCGACGTTGCGGGGGCAGCCGCGGAACCGGTCGAAGATGTGCCAGTTCTTGAAGGTCGCGAAACTACGCCTGCCGTTGGCTCTGATCTTCGTCTGGTCACGGTTGGCATCCTGGTAGCGGTCGGGTAGGTCGCGGCCCTTGTACGGAGCGAGCAGCAGGTCGGTTTCGCCGCCGACGTAGCCCTTGTCGACGGACAGGTATAGGCCGGCGCGGCTGATGAGTCCGAAGACGTTGTGGTGGCGGGCGGCGGTGATGTCGTGGGTGGCGCCGGGGAGCCCGTCGGAGATCCAGATGAGCCGGCCGTCGGGACCGGTCAGCCCCTGGAGGTTGACCCCGTGGTGCTTGTGTGTTTGCCCGAGTAGTAGAGCCGGTTGCGCGCGCGGATGCGGTCCCTATCTGCGCACGACGGTGCGATCGAGGATCGCGAAGTTGTTGTGGGTTCAGGCGAGCATCCACAGCGCCGCGGTCAGGCTCCGGCCGGCCTTGGCGAGCAGCGTGACGGCCTCGCGGACGTAGCGGTGCGCGGTGGCTACCCCACCTCGAAGCCTTCGGTGAGCTGTTCGTAGGTGTCGCCGTTGCGCAGGTGCGCCAGCACGAGCAGGGCCTGGTCACGGGCGCCAGAGCGAAACCACCGCTGACACCTGCTGAATATCAGACCGTGTTGACCAGCGTCGAACAAAAGTCTTCCGCCGCAGACCCCGCGACGACAGACGTGCGCAGGGTTGCTACCGCTCGAAGATGTCGTGGGTGCCGACGCGGAGCCAGATGATGTGTGGGCCGGGCTTGCCGGGGACCGGGTCGCCGTACATCCATAGCGCCCGGCCGTCGGGCGCCCATGTCAGCTCCCAGACGCCCGGCTTCTTCCTGAAGGGCTTTGTGCGGAGCCGGGGATCCTTGCGGCCCTCACGTAGGGCCTGGACGAACAGCCGACGCGCCCGGTCGAACGCGGCACGCTCCGCAGGACTCAGTCGCGAGTACTCCGCGAGGAACCTCGCGACGGCGTCGAAGGTCGGCATGTGCACACGATAGGCGACCTGAACAACTGTTCGATGCCGACTCGCTCGTCCGCGGATATGCGGATGCGGTCAGCTGGCCCGAGGGTGCGGGTGTGCGGCCAGTGAGGCGAGGAGCGCGTCGAACTCGTCCTCGCCGTAGCAGCGGATGAACCGGCCTGCGGCGTAATCTTCGAGCGCCTCATCAATGGCCTGCTCGGTCTCGGGATCCGCGTCGATCTCCTCGGCGTCGGCGAGGATCGGTGGCAGCTCGGACTCATCCATACCGGACTCCTCCTGCCTCAATCCGACCAAGCTTACGACCAAACGGTACCGCAGGTTGATGCAATCTGATGCGCGGAGGTGAGCAGAGACGCCATCAGTTCTCATGATCGTCATGACAGCTGCTCCCACCACCGCCCGAGCCGCACGATAGCGGCCCGTGGGACGGTTCGGAGATCATTTTGGCGCACCGTAGGCCCGCGTGGCGGCGATCGGGAAGTTGTTTGGACACTGACCGTGTCGA
>NZ_CAAAFT010000110.1:9857-12225 GCF_900634765.1 Candidatus Protofrankia californiensis
CCGGGTCAGGAGGCGAACATGCGGATTTCGGCGGTGTGGTGGCGTTCGGCGAGGAGTTCCAGGCGGGGTGCGGTGGTCGCGGGGAGGTCCGCTGGTGGGCGGTTCGACAGGGCGGTCGCCTCGGCGGCGGTGTGCTCCACATCGGTCGACAGGCGGGCGAGGACGGCGGTGACCGCCAGCGGGTCCAGGGCGAGCAGGCGGGTCGCGGCCGAGGCGGGGCCGCTGACCGCGCCGTAGGCGACGGCGAGCGCGGCGTCGGCGGGGGAGAGGCCGGCGTGCGCGGCGACCAGGCCGAACGCGACCGGATGGTGCGGCGCCGGGATCGGGCAGGACACGCCCGGCCAGGCGGCGCGGCCCGCGCGCAGCAGCGCCCGGCCCTGCGCGCGGCTGGCGGAACGTTGCGCCGGTGACGGCGTCCGCGCGTCCAACTCGGCGTCCAGATCGGCGACGGCCCCGGCCAGCGCCGTTACGGTCTCGGCGGCGACGGTTTTGGCCGGGACGCTCCCACCCGGGTGCGACCGGCGGGACGATCGGCAGGTGGCCGCGGCGAAGGTGGCGGCTACCAGGCCGGCCGTGGCCAGCCGTCCGCGCAGGAACCGCTCCAGATCGCCGAGATCGGTGACGCTGCCGTCGACGGTCGCGGCCTCGATCCCGCCGGAGTGCGCATGGCCACTCGCCGGCAACCGACCGTCCGCCAGTAACAACAACGCCGCGCGGTGCAGACCTTGCATCACAGCATCACAGTCAGAACAGGAAGTAGCGCTGGGCCATGGGGAGTTCGGCTACGGGAGCGGGCTCGACGGCGTCGCCGTCGATGGTCACGGTGAACGTCTCGGGGTCGACCTGGATGTCGGGGGTCGCGGTGTTCTCGGGCAGGTCCGCCTTGCCGCGGCGTCGCACGTCCGCGACCGCGACCATCGGCTTGGCCAGGCCGAGCCGCGCCGGCAGGCTGGCGTCGAGGGCCGCGGGGGCGACGAACGACAGTGACGACGCCGCGGCCGGGCCCGCTGCCGCGCCCCACATCGGACGCGGCAGTACCGGCTGCGGGGTGGGGATGGACGCGTTCGCGTCGCCCATCGCCGCCCATGCCACGAATCCGCCCTTGATGACGACGGCCGGACGGACGCCGAAGAACGCCGGGTCGTAGAGCACCAGGTCGGCGAGCTTGCCGGGCTCCACCGAGCCGATCTCGGCGTCCAGGCCGTGCGCGACGGCCGGGCAGATCGTGTACTTGGCGACGTACCGGCGGGCGCGGGCGTTGTCGGCGCGCCCGTCCCCGGGCAGTGTGCCGCGCCTGGCCTTCATCACGTGGGCGGTCTGCCAGGTGCGCAGCACGACCTCGCCGATGCGTCCCATGGCCTGCGAGTCCGAACCGATCATCGAGATGGCGCCGAGGTCGTGCAGGACGTCCTCGGCGGCGATCGTGGACGGCCGGATCCGGCTCTCGGCGAAGGCCAGGTCCTCGGGCACGCTCGGGTTCAGATGGTGGCAGACCATGAGCATGTCGAGGTGTTCGTCGAGGGTGTTGACGGTGTGCGGGCGGGTCGGGTTCGTGGAGCTCGGCAGGACGTTCGCGGCCGCGGCCACGGTGATGATGTCCGGGGCGTGCCCACCGCCGGCACCTTCGGTGTGGTAGGCGTGGATGGCCCGGCCGGCGATCGCGGCCAGGGTGTCCTCGACGAAACCGGCTTCGTTGAGGGTGTCGGAGTGCAGCGCGACCTGTACCCCGGAGGCGTCCGCGACCCGCAGGCAGGCGTCGATCGCCGCCGGTGTCGAACCCCAGTCCTCGTGCAGCTTGAAGCCGGCGGCGCCGCCGCGCAGCTGCTCCCACAGGGCGTCCTCACTCACGGTGTTGCCCTTGCCGAGCAGGACGACGTTGACCGGCAGCGCGTCCATCGCCGACAGCATCCGGGCGAGGTTCCACGGGCCGGGGGTGACAGTCGTGGCCTTGGTGCCCTCGGCGGGCCCGGTCCCGCCGCCGATCAGCGTGGTGATGCCGGCGCCGAGGGCCTCGGGGACCTGCTGCGGGCAGATCAGGTGGACGTGGCAGTCCACCGCCCCCGCGGTGAGGATCTTCCCGTTGCCGGCGAGGATCTCCGTGCCCGGTCCGATGACCAGGTCCGGATGGACGCCGTCCATGATGTCCGGGTTGCCGGCCTTGCCGAGCGCGACGATCCGCCCGTCGCGGATGCCGACGTCGGCCTTGACGACACCCCAGTGGTCGAGGATCACCGCCCCGGTGATGACGAGGTCCGGGGCGCCCTGGGCGCGCGACGTCCGGGCCTGCCCCATGGACTCCCGGATCACCTTGCCGCCGCCGAACACCGCCTCGTCGCCGGTGCCGGCACCGGCGGGTCCGCGGCTGTGG
>NZ_CAAAFT010000110.1:12984-22269 GCF_900634765.1 Candidatus Protofrankia californiensis
TGCGGTCACCGACGGTCGGCCCGTACAGGTCGGCGTAGCGGGACCGGTCGAGGTGGCTGCTCACGGGCGCGCTCCGCGCCGGCCCGGGAGTGCCGTCCGAAGTGCCGTTCGTAGTGCCGTCTGGCGTGCCGGCCGGAGCGCCGTCAGCAGCGCCGTTAGGCGTGCCGGCCGGAGTCTCGTCAGGAGCGCAGTCCAGGGGGCCGGCCCACTCGGTGCGCAGGCCGGGCACCACCCGCAGGCCCGCCAGCGGGACGAGGTCCACCTCGCGTTCGACGCCGGGTTCGAACCGGACGGCGGTGCCGGCGGGAACGGCCAGCCGGTGCCCCCAGGCGGCGTCCCGGTCGAATTCCAGGGCCGGGTTGGCGGCGGCGAAGTGGTAGTGCGACCCGACCTGCACCGGACGGTCACCGACGTTACGCACACGCAGCGTCAGCGCCGGTCGTCCTGGGTTGATCTCCACCGGGTCGCCGTCGTGGCGGATCTCGCCCGGCCGGATGCCGGCGGCTCCGCTCACGGGATCGGCTCGTGGACGGTGACCAGCTTGGTGCCGTCCGGGAAGGTCGCCTCGACCTGGACCTCGCCGAGCATCTCGGGGACGCCGTCCATGACGTCCTCGCGGGTGAGCACGGTCCGTCCGGCTGCCATCAGATCGGCGACGGTACGGCCGTCCCGGGCGCCTTCGAGCAGGAAGGACGTGATGACGGCGGTCGCTTCGGGATGGTTGAGCCGCAGGCCGCGGGCCCGCCGCTCGTGGGCGAGCCCGGCCGCCACATGGATGAGCAGCCGTTCCTGTTCGTGCGGACTCAGCAGCACGGTGGCGAAGTCTAGCGGTCGCGGCCACGGGTACGTCCACCCGCCGGCGACCCGGAGAGTTTGGGCTTTCGGCGTCGCGAAAAAAACATGATCGCATCGCCTTTGGCCCCATGCATGCCAGCAGGCACATGCCCGGTGGGTCTGCCCTGGGTGCGCCCGGTACAGTCCGGATGCGTCTCCCTGGTGCGTCGCTGTGATGTCCGGGATCTCTCGAACAGCCCACCGTTGTGACCACCGGCACCGAACCTATGACAGTCATGTTAAAATACCCGTTTTTGCGGGCGTCGCCGGATCTGTGGCGGCACAGTAAGCGGCTATGCCGCGTTCGCGTACCCACTTCGGGGTCGCAGGGCTGCGCCAAGGCGTAACGTACGTCACATCATCGAACGAGTTCTTTGCGCAGGGTCATGTTCCATCCTCGTCCAAACGGTGTCTGCGGAGGCTTCATGACCGCCGGACGTGACCGCCAACAAGGGTGGCTCGCATGCGGACCCGGACCTGTGACCTGCCTGCCGGAAAGACCCCCAGCCGAGCAAGATCATGATTCTTGCGCGCTCGGGCAGGTCCGGAAGCCGGTCGGGCAGGTCCGGAAGGCCCAGGTTTCCGGACCGTCGGCCGGACATGGTCGCCTCCCGCGGCGCGCAGCCGTGCACAGCGCCGACCTCGCCCCGAGCCCGGCGGAACTCCGGCGGCTGCACCGGGTCGCAGATGGTCAGGAGGATGCGGACCTGATCGTGCATGGTGGCACGCTGGTCGTCGTCCACACCGGTGAGCTGCAGCGCCGTGACCTGCTGATCGTCGGACGGTTCATCGCCGCGGTGACACAGCCGGGGGCGCTGAGCGCTCGCCGTGCGCTGGACGCCTCCGGTCGCTACCTCCTGCCGGCCTATGTTGACGAGAACATCCGGGTCGAACGGACCTTGTTGACCCCCGGTGAGCTTGCCCGCGTCGTCGTGCCCCGCGGAACGGTCACCTTGCTGGCGGACACGAGCCGGTTGACTGCCTTGTGCGGACCGCGCGGCGGGCAGCTCGCCACCGCCACCCGCACCCCGATGCGGCTGCTGGAGGCACTGCCTGTAACGCCTGCCATGCCTGCCGCAATGACGACGATAGTGCCGCGGCAGCCGGTTCCCTTACCCGAGTCCGCCGGGGGACCGCCGCTGGACGTCACCGGCATGCCGGGGGCGTTCCCCGCGGGGCCCGAGCCCGACGGGTTCGGATCCGTCTCCCCCTCCGGGCCCACGTTCGGCTCCGGGTTCGGGTCGGCGTCGGGGGGTCTGCCGGTCGAGCGGACCGCTGACGACGACCCCTGGGAGGCGCTGCTGGAAGCCTCCGATGGACGCACGGTGATCGATCTTGTAGTGCGCGGTCATCTCGACCGGGACGTCCGCCGGGCGGTCAAGGCAGGCATGGACCCGCTGACCGCCGTCCGTATGGCAACTCTCGCCCCGGCCCGCCGCCACGGTCTGGACCACCTGCTCGGATCGCTCACGCCGACGCACCTGGCCGACATCCAGATCGTCAGCGAGATCGCCGGGCCCCACCCGCCGGAGGTCGTGCTCTCCGGTGGGCGGCTGGCCGCGGAGCGGGGACGCCCGCTGTTCGACAACCTCGACGTCATCCCCGCCTGGGCCCGCGAACGGTTGTCGCTGCCCCCGGGGCTGCACAGCGGATCGTTCACCGTGCCCGCGGCATCTGTCGGCTCCGCCGGCCGGGCCGTGAACGGAGTCCAGGTGATCCTCATTCAGGGTGAGGAGCCGTGCGTTGAGGTGGTTATGGTGCGACCGGCCGTCACCGGCGGCGTTACCGGTTGTGCCGAGGCCGACCCGGAGCAGAACCTGCTGAAGGTAGCCCTTGTCACGTGCCGCGCGGATCAGCCTGCCGGGACGCGGGTCGGGTTCATCCGCGGGATTGGCCTGCGTCAGGGTGCGATCGCGATGACCACGAGCGTGGCACCCGGCGACCTGGTCATCATCGGGGCCGGCGACCACGACATGATGACGGCCGCCCGGGCGCTGGAGGGGATGGGCGGCGGTTTCGTGGTGGTCGACCGCGGATGGGTGTTGGCAGCCTGCCCGCTGCCGGTGGCCGGCGTGATGAGCGACGCCCCCTGGGATGCCGTGCGTGACCAGTTGGACGGCGTCGACGCGGTCGCCGCGGCGCTCGGCTGCACACTTGCCGCACCGTTTCTCACCCTCGCGCCGCTGGGCCAGCAGCTTTACTGCCCACCTCAGCGGAAGGTGTAGGTGGAAACCGCTGCTACAACAACGGTTTCCACCTACGGATGCGGAACTTGTAGGTGGAAACCGCTGCTGTAACGACGGTTTCCACCTACAGCTTCGTCATGCATGGATTGCGTGGACGCTTCGGCGCGATGAGCCGGAGCGCCTGGAGGTGACACCGGTGTGTGTCATGGGTTTGAGGCCGTGGTGGCGGCGCGATCCCGAGAGAAGAACTTGACTCTGGTCACAGTATTTTTCCCGGTGGCCCGGACGGTCGTTGCAATTGCAGTGGTTGTTGTGGCGACTATTGGCCGAAGACCCGCGGACACCTGGTCTGAGCTGGCATTTTGCGCTGCTGGTCGCAGCCTTGGGAAGGCGGCGACCAGCAGCGGTGTGGACGGGTCGGGGCATGGGGTGGGTGTGAGTGTCTGTAAGGCGGATGGGAGGATATCGGTACTGGGTTTTGGTCGTCCTTTTTATATGCGTTTATGTGCGTCGGCAATCGGCGCGGGCCGATGACAGAGAGGCCGGAGGGTTGGGCGGGTTGCGGGTTGGGTCGGGGAGGTCAGGGGCGGGAGCCCGCCTTCGCGCGACGGGCGTAGCGGATGCCGCTGGGCCGGTCGCGCGTTGGGGTCCGCCTTGCCCGTTCGACCAGCGCGGACAGTGCTCGCCGCAACGCGATTCCGGCGGCGTCCGACTGCACGCCGTCCGACTGCACGCCGATGGGTATGCCGTCCGCAGGCATGCCGTTCGCTTGGACGCTGGTGGGCATGCCGTCTGCATGCATACCGTCCGTATGCATGTCGGCATCTGCGCCGGCCTCGTTGGTGCCGCAGCCGGTGGGTGTCAGCGGCAGGCCGTCGAGCGGGCGTCTTTGCCGCGCAGCGAGGTGCAGGTCCAAGATCACTTGCTCGATGCGGGCGGCCTCGGCCAGCCGGTCGGGGTTCCCCCCGAGATCGTTGCGGAGCAGGCGGGCGTAGATACGGGTGGACGCGGCGTCCTCGGGCTGCAGGCAGAAGAAGATCGTACTGGTGATCCCGACGTCGGGATACTCCAGTACCAGCCGGAGTTGGAACGGTGGCCGGTAGGTACAGGTCGACCGGTGGCGGCCGCTCGGCGGTCGCGGACCGGCCGCCGCTGCCGGCTTCCCGGAATTGGTGACCGTTTGTTCCATCCTTATACGGAATCCGTCGCCATCGGCAGCGATGCTACGGCGAAGGGTAATCGTTTGTTCGCCCACGCCGCCCACGCCGCCCACGCCGATGCGGATCGGGCCAGTACGGATCGGGTCGGTGCAGACCACGCTCGGATGGACGAACGGAAGGTTCGCGGCATCGAGAAGATCGTCGACAAGCACGGCCGCGCACGCCGGGCTCCGGGTGACGTCCAGCCACCGGGAGTCGAAGCTGGGATCGTCCGCCTCGGGCAGGCCGATGATGTCCGCGAACGGTTCCTCGGGGGCGATCCAGACCAGTCCGTGACGTTCGGTGGTGCCCCACGCCGGGGCGGCCCGGGTGCGTTCCGGCCGGAGAGCGCCCGACCCGGACGCGGACATGGCCGTACATGCACCGGATGCGACGAAACGCCAGCCGTGGTAGGGGCAGACGTGCTGGGGAGCGTCGGAGCGGCCGGTCGAAGGCGGCGCCAGCAGATGCGGGCAGCGGTCGGCAAGGGCCGTCACCCGGTCGTCGAGACGGGCGATCACCCACAGGTCGCCGAGGAGCCGCACGGATACCGGCTCGTCACCGATGTCCGATGACAGCGCGACCGGATGCCAGCCGTGCCGGAGCGAAGGATCTGTGTTCGTCATTCTTGGACGGACGTCAACCACCTCCTGGGGCAGAGGTCGCCGGACCGCAGCTGCGGATCAGGTGCAGATCACGAGCCGGGTTCCGATCCGGTCCGGCCGGGTCCGGTAACGAGTCCGGTAAAAGTGTTCTTCGAGTGTGCTGATTAAAACGAGCCCCTGTTTCGGCCTCGCGTCCCGGGTGTGACACAAGGTGACGGTGATCGATATCTCATTGTCTTCCGGAAGCGACGCGACCGCGGTTTTCACCCGAGGCCGCGGACCCGGCCGGCCGGAAATGATATGATCATGGTTTCTTCGCGCTCGGGGAACCCGCGGACATCGTCGTGAGGGCGCTCCCTTTTTTGCGTAATGCCGGACGCCGCCGGACCGGACTGATATGATTCCCGCTGCGGATGTATCGTGTTCAATACGGATGAATACGGCTGTGACCCATCGACGTCCGACTCGTCCACGTCGGCTTTCGTCGGGTGGCTTCTGCTGCCGGCCGGCCGGGAAGCCCCCGCACGTCGCCGATAGTGAACATGCGTGTAACCTCGGGCCACTATCGTCGGCTGTCATGTGGGGTTGCGCGCGGCCGACCGTCATCCCTGCCATCACACCCGCCAGCGGGCTTCCGTGCCGTGAGGACGCTCCCACAGCAGCACGCATGATTGTTACTGCCGACGATGCGGCCGGCGATCAGGTTGCCCACCCGCCCGGCCACTCGATGACCGGTCCGACCGGTCCGACCGGCCTGTACCGGCCGCTGACCGTGGCCGACGCCGTCGAGATCCTGGCCGACGGTGCGGCGGACCTGCTCGCGGGCGGTACCGACCTGGTCCCCGCGCTGCGAACCGGCCGGCGCCGGCCGCGACGGATCGTCGCCCTGCGCCGGGTCCTGGAACTGCGTACTCGGGGTGCCAGTGCCGACGGGCTCATCGTCGGTGCCGGCGTCACCTACCACGACCTGGCCGGCTGGTCGCTGGCACCCGGTCTCGCCGCCATGGCACGGGTCGTCGGATCACCGCAGATACGCAACCTGGGCACGGTCGGTGGAGCACTCGGCACGGCCGATCCGCGGGGAGATCTGTTGACCTTCCTGAGCGCGGCCGACGCCGAGGTCGTCCTGCACAGTGTGCACGGCGCGCGGACGGTGGCCATCTCGTCCTACCTGGCCGACGGCCGGAGCCCGGTCGAGCTGATCACGGCGGTCCGGCTGCCCCGGCCGTGCGGTCCCCAGGTCTACCTCAAGGTCGGCTCGCGGCAGGCCGCCTCGGCGGCGCTGGTCTCGTGCGCACTGGTTGTCGATCGGGTGCGGGAGCGGGTCGCCTGCGCGATCAGCGGGGTGGCGAGCCGGCCGATCCGCCCGGTCGCCGCGGAGGACTTCGTCCGCGAGGGAGTCGACTGGTCGACGGGCACGGCTTCCGCCGACGTCGTCGCGGGCTTCGGCGAGCTTGTCACCGAAGCCGTCCAGGCCGCCTCCGGCCCGCTCCCCGGCGATCTGCGCACCTCGGTGGCCTACCGCCGGCACGCCGCCGGGGTGCTGGCGGCGCGCGCAGCCGGACGCTGTCTGTCGGGTCCGCAGCCGCGTCCGACGGCTGGGGCACCGGCGGCACCGGGGGGATCGGGTGCGCCGGGGGGATCGGGTGCGCCGGCAACACCGGGTGCATCGGGGTATCAGCGGGCGGCCGGCGGGCACGGGCATGAGTGAGTGTGTCCACCGGGGCGCGTCCATTGGAGCGTCCATTGGAGGAGGTCCATTGCACGGCGCCGAATGCAACACCGGGCCTGCTGCCACGTCCGGCAGTGACACCTGTACCGACATCGATGCCGAACCGCGGGTGTCCTACCAGCTCTACATCGACGGCAGCCTGCGGGAGGTGACCGATGTCTGGTTCGGGGAGTCCCTGCTGCGCGTGCTGCGTGACCAGCTGGACGTGCTGTCGGTCAAGGACGCCTGCGAGCAGGGCCGGTGCGGTTCCTGCTCGGTCCTGATGGACGGCCGGTTGGTGACAAGCTGTACGGTCCTTGCCGCGGACGCTGCCGACGCCCAGGTCACGACCGTGGCCGGGTTGGGTGTGGGCGGGCCGGCGCGCGCTGTGCAGGCCGCGTTCCTCGCCCACGGCGCCGTCCAGTGCGGTTTCTGCACGCCGGGGTTCGTGGTTGCCGTCACCGACCTGCTGGCCCGGCGTCCCGACGCCGATGAGGACGAGATCCGCGAGTCGCTGGCCGGCAACATCTGCCGGTGCACCGGCTACGGGCGGATCATCGCCGCGATCCGATCGGTCCAGGATGCCCGCCGGTGACCGAGAACAGGCCGGTGACCGAGAACAGGCCGGTGACCGGGGGCGGGCCGATGATCGAGAACGGGCCGGTGCCCGGGGATGGGCCGTCGGGCGGTTCGGAAGATGCGGACGATGATGAACCCGCGTCCACCCACTGACCGCACTGACCGGATGGTCACTGATCGGATACCGTCCAATCGGACGTCCGCTGATCAGGGGATCGGCGCGTCCGTACCGCGCCCGGACGGGCCGGCCAAGGTCGGCGGTACCTTCCCGTACGCCGGTGACCTCCGCCTGCCGGGGATGCTGCACGCCCGGACACTGCGCAGCCCCCATCCGCGGGCGCGCATCCGGCGCGTCGAGACCTCCGCGGCCCGGCGCCTGCCCGGCGTGGCGGCGGTCGTGACCGCGGCGGACGTGCCCGGCATGGCCACCTACGGTCTGATCGTCGCCGATCAGCCGGTGTTCGCCGCCGACGTCGTGCGCTACCAGGGCGAACCGGTGGCGGCGGTGGCGGCGGTGGACGCCCGGACCGCCGTGGCGGCGCTGGCCGCGATCGAGGTCGACTACGAGCCGCTTCCGCCGCTGACCGACCCCGAGCGGATCGTGGACGCCCCCCGCGACACCGAGCTGCTGCATCCCGACGGGAACGTCTTCCGCGAGATCCATCTCCGCCACGGCGACCCGCGGGCCCACGGTGCGGTCAGCGTCACCGGCTCCTATGTCGTGGGCATGCAGGATCAGGCGTTCCTCGGCTGTGAGGCTGCCGTGGCCGTCCCGGCGGCCGACGGTGGCGTTGACCTGCGGGTGGCGACGCAGTGGCTGCATTCCGACCGCGAGCAGATCGCGGCGTGCCTGGGTATCCCCGAGCACCGGGTGCGGCTGACCCTCGCCGGTGTCGGCGGGGCGTTCGGCGGACGTGAGGACATCACGCTCCAGATCCACGGCACGCTGCTCGCGCTGGTCACCGGCAGTCCTGTGCGGATCGCCTACGACCGGGTCGAGTCGTTTCTCGGCCATCCGCACCGGCATCCGGCCCGCATGTGGTTCCGGCACACCGCCTCCCGGGACGGGCTGCTGGTCAGCGTCCAGGCACGTCTGATCATGGACGGTGGGGCGTACGCGTCGTCGTCCCCGGCGGTGCTGACCAACGCGGTCACGCATGCCGCCGGGCCCTACCGGGTTCCCAACGCGGTGCTGGACGGCTGGGTGGTCCGGACGAACAACCCGCCGTGCGGGGCGATGCGTGGTTTCGGCGTCCCCCAGGTGGCCGTCGGGCACGAGGCGCAGCTGGACCGGCTCGCCGGCACCCTCGGCATCGACCCCGTGGAGCTGCGCCGGCGCAACGCGCTCGAACCGGGGGACGTGCTGCCCACCGGGCAGGTCGTGCCCGAGCCGCTGCCGCTGCGGGAGATGATCGAGACCGTCGCCGCCCGTCCGCTGCCGCTGCCGGCGTCCGAGCGGACGCCGGTGACGTCGCTGCCTGGCGGGCGCCTTGCCGCAGCCGATCCGGCCCGGGTCCGCCGCGGTGTCGGCTATGCCCTGGCGTACAAGAACCTGCTGTTCTCCGAGGGGTTCGACGACTACTCCACCGCCCGGGTACGCCTGGAAGTCGGCCCGGACGGTGCGCCCCGGGCCGTCGTGCACAGCGCGTGCGCCGAGGTCGGCCAGGGTTTCGTGACGATCGCCGGGCAGATCGTCCGGACCGAGCTCGGGGTCGGCCAGGTGGTGCTCGCCCCGGCGGACACCACCGTCGGCAGCGCCGGGTCGACCAGCGCATCCCGCCAGACGTGGATGAGCGGCGGTGCTGTGCGCGCCGCCGCGGTCACGGTCGCCGACAGGCTGCTGGCCCGGGTGGCCCGCCGGCTCGGCCTGCCCGACGACGTCGTCGGGCAGCCGCGGCGGATGCTGACGCTCGCCGGCGGCGAGATCGTCGCCGGCGAGGCCGGGGCGCGCATGACGGTCGCGGACGCGCTCGCCGACGGACCGGTCGAGGCGGTGGAGGTCTTCCGCCACCGGCGCACCCAGCCGCTGGACGCCGACGGCCAGGGCGACGTGCACGTGGCGTTCGCCGCGGCGGCGCACCGCGCGGTCGTCGACGTCGACGTCGACCTGGGGCTGGTGCGGGTCGTGTCCATGTCGCTGGTCCAGGACGTCGGCACGGTGCTCAACCCGC
>NZ_CAAAFT010000111.1:0-11375 GCF_900634765.1 Candidatus Protofrankia californiensis
ATCCCGATGATCCCGATGATCCCGATGATCCCGATGATCCCGACGGTCTCGGGGATCTCAACGATCCCGTAGGTCTTGGCGACCCCGCAGGCCCTGTGGATCTGAAAGATTCCGGGGATCCCGAAAGTCTCGGGGACCTCCCGGATCCCGGCGGTGCCCGATGGCAGCGTCCAGCCCGATCTCAGGATCCAGCCCCATGACAGGGTCCGGCCGGATGGCGGCCTCCGGTGCGGGCGGGGCCCGGACGGCTGTGACCGGACCGGATGACCTGCCGGAACGTCCGGTTGTGCTGTGCTCGTCGCGGGTCGTCACCCCCGAGGGTGTCCGCCCGGCCGCCGTGCACATCAGCGACGGGCGGATCATCGCCGTCACGCCGCCGGAGGCGGTGCGCACCACCCCGGACGTCACCGATCTCGGCGACCTCGCGCTGATGCCCGGGGTGGTCGACACCCACGTCCACGTCAACGAACCCGGCCGGACCGAGTGGGAGGGCTTCGCCACCGCCACTCGGGCCGCTGCCGCCGGCGGCGTCACCACGATCATCGACATGCCGCTCAACGCGATCCCGCCGACGACGTCACTGGCCGCGCTGACCGAGAAGCGAGCCGCCGCCACCGGCCAGTCATGGGTTGACGTCGGGTTCTGGGGCGGGATCATCGGCGCGGACACGCGTAACCTCGCCGACCTGGCGGCCCTGCACGACGCCGGGGTGTTCGGCTTCAAGGCGTTCCTCGCGCCGTCCGGGGTGGCCGAGTTCCCGCACGTCCGGATGGACGTGCTCGCCGCCGCCACCGCCCACACCGCCCGGCTCGGCGCGCTGACCGTCGTCCACGCCGAGTCGCCGTTTGTCCTGGAGGCGGCGCCGCTGGTCGTGGGCCGGCAGTACGCGCGCTGGCTGGCCGCGCGTCCGCCGGCAGCCGAGACCGAGGCGGTCGCCGGGCTCGCGGCGCTGTCCGCGATGACCGGCGCCCGCCTGCACGTCCTGCATTTGTCCGCGGGGGCGGCACTGGACGACGTGCTGACCGCCCGGGACGCCGGAATCGCCCTGACCGCCGAGACCTGCCCGCACTATCTGACGTTCACCGCCGAGGAGGTTCCCGATGGTGCGACCGTGTACAAGTGCGCACCGCCGATCCGCGGGGAGGACAACCGGGAGGCGCTGTGGCAGGGGCTTGCCGAGGGTCTGTTCGCCGGGGTGGTGACCGACCACTCGCCGTCCACACCGCAGCTCAAAGCCATCGAGTCGGGCGACTTCGGGCAGGCGTGGGGCGGGATCGCCTCGGTGCAGCTCGGCCTGGCCGCGGTGTGGACCCAGGCTCGTCGCCGCGGCCACGACCTGGCCGACGTGGCCCGCTGGATGTGCACCGGCCCGGCCGATCTGGTCGGGTTGGCGCGCAAGGGACGCATCAGTCCGGGGGCGGACGCGGATCTCACCGTGATCGATCCCGAGGGGTCCTTCGTCGTCGATCCGGCCCGGCTCGCCCACCGCCATCCGCTGACCCCCTACGCTGGACGGACGCTGGACGGTGTCGTGCGTGCCACCTACCTACGCGGCAGGCGTGCCGACGGCGACCGGCCGCCGCACGGCCGGCTGCTGTCGAGATGACTGCGACACCGCGCCCACACCCCGCCGTCCCGCTTCCGGGGTATCCGCGTTCTGAGCACCTGAGTTCTGAGCATCCGAGTTCCCAGCAGCAGATGTCCGGCCTCCGGGTCCCGGATATCTGCTGGACCCGATCTGCAGGAGAAGAGGATCAGTGAGCGACGCTCCCGATCTGACGAATCTTGTCGACCTCGCCGCGGCCCGGTTCGGTGGGTCGGTGGTGGCCGTGAACGACGAGTTCTTCGCGCTCGCCGAGCGGATGCTGCTGCCCGAGCCGCCGATCGCCCGACCAGGGGTGTTCACCGAGCGGGGCGCGTGGACGGACGGCTGGGAGACCCGCCGCCGCCGTGACCTGTACGGCTCGGACTGGGCGGTCATCCGGCTCGGCGCGCCGGGCGTGGTGCGTGCGGTGACCGTCGACACCTCCCACTTCACCGGGAACGCCCCGGAGTCGGTGGAGATCCACGGTGCCACCCTCGGTGGCTACCCGTCCGCGCCCGAGGTGGCCGAGGCGTCGGTCAACTGGGTCGCTCTGGTACCCCGGACGCTGGTCAGGGCCGACGCGGTCAACGTCCTGCCGGTCGTGCGGGCCGGTCACACCCGCGTCACGCACCTGCGGCTGACCATTCACCCGGACGGTGGGGTGGCGAGGCTGCGCGTGCACGGCACGGTGATCCCCGACCCGAGACTGCTCGACCGTGTCACCTCCGACCTGGCCGCGGCCTATCTCGGCGGGGTGGTGGTCGCGTGCAGCGACATGCACTACGGCGACCGGCACAACCTCAACGCCTCCGGGGAGGCCCGGGTGATGGGGGAGGGCTGGGAAACCCGCCGCCGCCGGGGAACGGGCCACGAATGGGTTGTCGTGCACCTGGCCGCCACCGGCCAGGTGATCCGGGCGGAGGTCGACACCCGGCACTTCCACGGCAACGCACCCCGGGCGGTGGCCCTGTGGGCGGCGTCCGCCCCCGAGCTGTTCGGCAACGACGACGTCTCGTCGATCTCGGCGATCACGCAGTGGTATCCGCTGCTGCCGCAGGTCCGGGTGCAGCCCAACACGCGGCACCTGTTCGACCTGGAGGTTCCGGTGGAGGCCACCCACGTGCGCCTGGAGGCGTTCCCCGACGGCGGTCTGGCCCGGTTGCGTCTCATCGGCACCCCGACCCCCGCGGGACGCCAGGAGCTGGCGATGCGCTGGTTCAACGCGCTGTCCCCCGGAGCGGCCCACGCCGAGCTGCTGGGCTGCTGCGGTTCCGAGGACTGGGCCGCCGTGGTCGCCGACGGCCGGCCGTACCCCACGCTCACCGCGTTGCTCGACGCGGCCCGCGAGCAGTGGTGGCAGCTCACCGAGGCGGACTGGTTGGAGGCGTTCACCGCCCATCCCCGCATCGGGGAACGCGGCGCTCCGCTGCCCGCGCCGACCACGTCCACCCGGGCCACCCTGGCTGGGTTGGACGCCCCGCGCCGGGAGCAGGCCGCCCTGGACAACGCGAGCCTGGACCTGAAGGCGGCGCTGGTTGCCGGCAACCAGGAGTATGAGGACCGGTTCGGCTACATCTTCCTGGTGCGCGCCGCGGGCCGCAGCGCCGAGGAGATGCTGGGGTTGTTGCGGGAACGGCTGGACAACGACCCGCCCACGGAGCTCCGGGTCGCGGCCGGGCAGCAGGCCGAGATCACCGAGCTGCGGCTGCGGCGGCTGATCAGTGGCCCGTGAGCCGGTGTCCGTTCGTCTTCCGCTGGCCGGCCGTGCCGCCTGTACCGCCGGCTGCCTGTGCTGCCTGTGCTGCCGGCCGGGCGAAGCGCTGTCGCTGACAGTGGACCGGGCATGATGCGGGAGTGACTGTTTCCACGCATGTGCTCGACACCGCCGCCGGGGTGCCGGCCGACGGCATGCCGGTCCAGCTCGAACGGATGATCGTCGGCTTCGGTGGTGACGTCCGCGGCTGGAGGCCGGTGACGTCCGCTGTGACCGACAGTGATGGAAGGATTCGGGATCTTCCGGTCGACGGACCGGGGGCGTGGCGCCTGGTGTTCGACACCGCGTCCCGTTCGGCGTTCTTCCCAGAGGTCGTCATCACCTTTGTCGTGACCGATCCCGGCCAGCACCACCACGTCCCCCTGCTGCTGTCGCCCTTCGGCTTCTCCTCCTACCGCGGCAGCTGAAGCGCCGGCTCGCCCGGTTGGGACGATCGGTTGGGACCGTTGGAATGGTCCGGTTGCGTGGTTGGAGCAGCCCGATGCAACGGCCGGTGACAGAGCTGTTGCGATCAGTGCTGGGGGCTGTCCCCTGCCGTGCTGAGGCGTGTGATCGTCTCACCGGTCAGGCCGGCCGTGGCCAGGTGCGTGTCGTCGAGGAGCCCCGCGTCCAGCGCCCGCCGGACATGACCGGCCAGCGCGCGGGCGGTCGCGGGTTCGTCGACGACCGGTCCGGGTGACCCAGATACCCGGGTCGCCGGAGGGCTGAAGGCGGCGCTTGGGTCGTCGTCCGGGCCCGCGGCGGTGCCGGCCCAGCGCGACAGCCGTGCCAGCGCTGGGGGCAGGCCTGCGAGCAGGCAGGCCGCCACGGTCGCGTGCCTGGACACCAGCTGCGCGGGGTGCAGGTCCCAGCCCTGGTAGAGCCCCCGCATCCAGGCCCGGCGGATCAGCTCGGCGTGCCGCCGCCAGCCCGCGTGCACCGCGGCGCGGTCACCGACCGGCAGCAGGTTGCACGACCCGTCCGCCACCCGTACCCCGGTCTCCGCCGCCGCGAGCTGCATGAGCGCGGTGGCGAGCTCCACCGACGGATGGTCACCGGCCTGATGCTCGGCGCTCACCCCCAGCGCCGCCGAGTAGTCGTAGGTGCCCACATGAAGGCCCCGCAGGCGGGGCCGGCCCGCCGCCACGAGCGCCGGCAGCGCCAGCACCGCGGACGGGGTCTCGACCTGCACTTCCAGCGGGATCGGGGCGAGCCCGAGGCGTCCCTCCAGCTCCGCGAGGATGTCGCCGAACACGCTCACCTGCGCCGGTGCGCTCACCTTCGGCAGGGTGACCACCAGGCCGGGCGGGGCGGTGGCGCCGCCGTCCGCGGTGAGCGCGGTCAGGAAGAGGTCCAGGCTGCGCAGCCCGCGGGCCCGCACGGCCGCGTCCAGCGACTTGGGGCGCAGCCCGTAGGACGCCGGGAGCCCGCCCGCGGCGGCGGCCGCGCGCAGCGCCTCGGCCGCGGCGACGGCGACGGCGTCCTCCTCGGCGTCGGCGCGGACGCCGTACCCGTCCTCGAGATCCACCCGGAGGTCGGCAACCGGTGAGCCGGCGAGCACCCGGCGGACATGGGCGTGAACCCGCCCGGCCAGGGCGGCCGGGACGCCGGTCGCCGCCGCCAGATCGGACGGCTCGCCGGCGTGCGCGTCAAAGGCGGCTCGGGCGGCGGCGGCCCAGTCCTCCGCGATGGTCGCGGTCACCTGGTCGGCCGGCACGTAGCAGGTGTGCACGGGCTGGGAGGTGCCCGGATCCCCGGGGAAGCGGGCGGCCAGTTCGGCGTCCAGGCCGGCGAGCGGCGCGGTCAGGGCGGCGGTCACATCCGCCGGCAGCGTCAGCATGCCCCCAGTCTCACCCGGCCCGCTCCCCGTTCACCGCGGGAGCTGCTGTCGAGTGGGGCGCCAGCGAGCACGGAACGTGTACTGATGTGCTCGCAAAACTTGTACTGACAGCCCCGCAGAACACGTACTCGCAGGCTCGCAGACTGCGTAGTGTTGCTATATGCCCACGCCAGGGTGCCTGCCGAGCAAGTCCGCCTTGGCGTCGTCCGGCCAAGGTAGCCGACTACGTTCGGTAGCTGTCCGATATTCCCGCACCCGATTGTTGTCCGAGTTGGTGACGTAGAGGGTGCCGGTGCTGTCGACCGTCACCTCGATCGGAGCGCGGGCAGGGCTTGCTGCGCATCCCGGCCGATCGTCTTTGGCTGACGATAGGCTTGTAAGCATGGCTGACACGCGTGGAACGCCGACGTCCCGCTATCAGCGACCCTATGCCGTCGCGGGGAGCCTGGAGTTGCTGCGCGGGCCGTCGTCCGGTGTCGTCCGGCTACCGGTGCACCTGGACTGGTCCGGCAACGCCGAGTACGACCTTGACGCTCCCGGCAGGATTGTCGACCTCTACCGCGCCGTCCTCATCGAGGCGGCCAGCCCGCAGGACCTTTACACGTACCTGGATGCCGGGATGCTGCGGCGCCTGTGGGCGTTGCTGTGGCTGCCGGCGCAGCTCAGGAGGGCCTGGGAGCAGCAGTTCCCGGTTCTCGCCGAAATCAGCCGGGTCACCGCCACCGCGTAGGTTCAGGCATGGAGCCGCGACACGAAAGGATCGCGAAGATCGCTCTGGCTGCCGGGGAGCGGTACGGGCTCGCGCTCGCGGGTGGCTATGCGGTCCAGGCGCACGGGATGGGCTCCCGCCCGAGCGGGGACGTCGACCTGTTCACCAGTTGGCAGCGCCGCGACGAGTTCCCGGAGCTGACGTCGGCGGTCGTCTCCGCTCTGGAGGCAGCCGGGTACGTGACATCGATCGCCATGCGGGCCGAGACATTCGTCCGGTTGATGGTGGCCGACCCGTCCGACGGTACGGCCGAGAAGGTCGAGCTCTCCGCGGACTGGCGGGCGCACGATCCGATCCAGCTTGATATCGGCCCTGTCCTGCACGCGGACGACGCCATAGCGAACAAGATGTGCGCCCTGTTCGGACGCGCCATGCAGCGTGACTTCCTCGATGTCGATGCCGCCATCATGAGCGGTCGTTACTCGCGTGAGGACCTGCTCAAACTGGCCTCCGCGACCGACCCCGGCTTCGATCCCCTGATTTTCGCTGATGCGCTCGGCGCGCTGACGCAGATCACCGATGCGGCGTTCGCCGAGTACGGCGCCGACCCCCGCGCGATCGCCGAGATGCGCCAACGGTTCGCTGACTGGCGGAGGCGTCTGCTCGCCGAGGAGCCCGGATTCAGCTGACCCGAGCCGGCCAGACCGAGAACCGGCTGTTGCCTTGTTGTGGTGCGTTAGGTTCACCACGATTTTGATCACGTCTCTGATCAGGGTGAATATGGTTTACGATCTATTTGTTCTAGGGGAGCCGTCTGCATCGGTGCTTGTCAGGATGCCGAGGGCTGATGCGAGCCTCACTTGGTCGTGACACCTGTAATCCCTCGCTCGATCGATCGGTAGCTGTCCGATATGTCCAGCAGGGCACGTGATGTGCTGCTCGGGATCGCGAGCACCGACGCCTACCGGCCCCTGTGGCCCACCGAGATCCTTGACGAACTCGACCGCACCCTGCCTACCAGACTTTGTCTGCGTGTGATCGGGCTGAGCCGGGAGGTCAAGGCACTACTGGCCCTTGACCCGGCGTACCCGGTGGTTGCCCTGGTCGGTGATGTAGAGGGTGCCGGTGCTGTCGACCGCTATCCCGGACGGATCGCTGAGTCGGGCTTGGGTGGCCGGCCCGCCGTCTCCGGAGAACCCGGCGGTGCCGGTGCCAGCCACCGCCGTGATTAGCAGGGAGCTGGATCCGGTCCGCGGCGGGGAGCTGGATCCGGTCCGCAGGACAACGGTCGTGACGGCGGTGGCAAGCAGCACCATCAGGACGACACCGATGGCCAGCGGCCGGCGCCCGCGGCGTGCTGCGTGGTCGACCGACGCTGCGGGGGATGGGACTGCGCGGTAGCCACGGGGCGGAGCCCCGCCGGCCCGGTCAGCGCCTCCACCGGCCCGGCGGGACTGGTTCCTGTCGTGAGCGAGGCCACCAGGGATGGGAGGCGCGGGCGGCGGCGTGCGGGGCAGCAGAACCGCTGGCCGCGGGCTCCCCGTCCCCTCACCAGACAGCACCCGGGCGGCCGGACGGGATTGGTTGATCGGCGGCGGCGGTGGAGGAGGAGGTGGCCGGTCCGGGAGCTGTGTCGCCGCATCCCGAATCGCGTCATCGACCCGCAGGATCAGGTTGCTGCGTTTGAGCCAGCCGGGTTCGAGTGCCTCCGTGGCAGCCTCAGCGAGGTCGACGGCGAACTCGTGCGCCGCCGGGTAGCGCGCCTGGATGTCGTCTTCCAACGCCCGCATGACAACACCCGCCAGCGCCTCGTGCACGCCCGTGAGCGGCCCGACCCGCGGACGCGCGGGCAGCCGGCCGGCGAACAGCCCGTACAGGACCAGTCCGAGGGAATACAGATCCGTACCCGGGCCGAGCGCGGCGAAGTTGCGCTGTTCCGGCGCCATCCAGAACGGCGTCCCGGTCCTACCGAAAGCGGCGGTGTGTTCCAGCAGCTTCGCGATCCCGAAATCGACAATCTTGAGGGTGCCGTCGTCCGCGAGCAGCAGGTTCGCCGGTTTGATGTCACGGTGCAGCATGTGCTTGCCGTGTACATACGCCAACGCGTCCGCGGCCGCCAGCCCGATCCCGCACACCGTCTCCGGTGGAAGACCACCGGAGACCTTGTCCAGAGCCTTACCGGAAACAAACTCCATGAACAGCAGGAAGAGGCCATCGACGTCGACAGCGTCGAAAATGTTGACCAGGTGCGGATGGTTGAGCTGGGCCAGGACCTTCGCTTCATCACCGGCACGCCGATGCCCGTCCGGGCCCTCCAGCGTCACCGCCTTGACCGCGACGAACCGGTCCAGCCGGCGGTCCAACACCTTGAACACGTCACCGAACCCGCCACCGCTAAGCCTGCCGTGCAGTTCGTAACGGTCGGGTAACACCCGCTCCACACGGTTACGGTCCACCGGCACGGCCCGCTGCTCCCCTCGCGGCCGACGGGAACCCGCGAGGGCGCAGGCCGCCGTCGTCCCCCCCGGATGGGGTAACTGTAGCCAATCAGCCCCTACCCGTGGCAGACCACCCGCCTGCTTGCCGCACGCAGGCACACTGCCTCCCGACCGGGTGGCGGGCGTCGAGCGGCAGCAACCGCTGACAACAACGTGAACGGACCCCGAGCGACGACCACGAACAAGCGCGACGCACCGACCTGACGCGGCGAACATCAACGAATTCTCGATCGTCGGCTATGGAGGGGTGGGCGGCGGGCGCGGTTCGCAAGCCACGGGTCTTCAAGGTCAGCTCCTGACCGTTTCTCATAAGATCGAAGATCTTGCTCTCGCGGTCACGGCTGCGGCGCTGGGAACCGTCACGGCCGGTCCCCTGCGTAAACGCGGGGTGTCCCAGCATGCACGGTCAATCGTACGTACGTGATATGGTAGGCGTACGTACGAGGAGGTGCAGGTGCGATGACGATCACCGCATCAGAGCTGCGTCAGAACGTGTACCGGTTGCTCGACGAGGTGCTGGCCAGCGGGGTACCGCTGGAAGTCGAGCGCGGCGGGCGGCGGCTGCGGATCGTGCCCGTCGACGCGCCGGAGAAGCTGTCGCGCCTGTCCGCTCATCCCGGCACGATCGCCGGCGATCCAGAAGATCTTGTCCACCTCGACTGGTCCGGTGAGTGGCGTCCGTGATCCTGCTGGACACACACATCATGGTGTGGCTTTATGACGATCCCGAGCGACTGGTGCCGCCTGCGGTGCGCGAGCGGCTCAACGCCGAGCCGCTCGCCCTGTCACCGTTCGTCAGGCTGGAGCTGCAGTACCTCTACGAGGTGGGAAAGATCTCCGTGCCGGCACTGACCATTGTGGACGATCTTGTGCCGAAGCTCGAGATGCTGCTGACCGACCCGCCATCGGCACAGATCTGCCAGGCCGCCATAGCGTTGGACTGGACCCGCGACCCGTTCGACCGGCTGATCTCGGCACAGGCCCTCACCTCCGCCGCCACCCTCGTGACCAAGGACCGCGTTATCCGTAGTCACCTTCCGTTAGCGTGGTGGCCGAACTGAGCAACCTCCGCTTGGGGCGTGTCGACATGGCGGTCACCTCGTCCGTGTCCTGGCCCGTGACCTGACCTGACCTGACGCGTGAGGCACCGCAAGCTGACCAGGATTGTGGACACCCTTCACTGACCGCCGGCAGCGCCAGCACCGCGGCCGGGGTCTCGACCTGCACTTCCAGCGGGATCGGGGCGAGCCCGAGGCGTCCTTCCAGTTCCGCGAGGATGTCGCCGAACACGCTCACCTGCGCCGGTGCGCTCACCTTCGGCAGGGTGACCACCAGCCCGGGCGGGGCGGTGGCGCCGCCTTCCGCGGCGAGCGCGGTCAGGAAGAGGTCCAGGCTGCGCAGCCCGCGGCCCGCACGGCCGCGTCCAGCGACTTGGGACGCAGCCCGTAGGACGCCCTACCGGTCACCCGGCGCCCTGGATGCGCGCGGCGATCGTCCGGTGCCGGCGCAGCATGTCGTCGAGGTCGGGGTGGACGGGGGCGCTGTTCTCCACCACGGTTTTCCCGGCGACGACCGTGTGCCGGGCGGCAACCGGTCCGCAGCGCAACCACGCCTCCACCGGGTCGGACAGGGCACCGGCGAAACCGATCCCGTCCAGCGGCCAGACGACCAGGTCACCGGCTGCGCCGACGGCTAGTTCGCCGATCTCGCCGACCCGCCCGAGGCAGGCCGCGCCGCCGCGGGCGGCGATCTCCAGTGCGTCCCGGGCGGACATGGCGCCCGCTCCGCCCCGCAGCCGCCCGAGCAACATCGCCGTGCGCGCCTCCAGCCACAGCGAGGCGGCGTCCGCCGACGACGAGCCGTCACAACCGAGCCCGACCGGCACGCCGGCGGCCCGCAGCTGCGCGACCGGCGCCAGCCCGCCCCCGAGAATCATGTTGCTGCTCGGGCAGTGGGCGACCCCCGTGCCCCAGGCCCCCAGCTGTGCCACTTCGGCGGCGTTCGGGCAGATGCAGTGGGCGACCCAGGCGCGGTCACCGCCCCAGCCGAGGTCACGGAAGTGCTCGATCGGACGCCGGCCGTAGGTCGCCAGGCAGTAGTCATCCTCCTGCGGGTCCTCGGCGAGATGGGTGTGCAGCCGCACGTCGAGGCGTTCGGCGAGCTCGGCGGTGGCCCGCATCAGCTCGGGGCTGACGGAGAACGGCGAACAGGGCGCCAGCGCGATCCGCACCATCGCGCCGTGGGAGGGGTCGTGGTGAGCGGCGACGAGGGCCGCCGAGTCCGCGAGGATGTCGTCGGGATCCTGGACGACGGAATCCGGCGGCAGCCCGCCGTCCTTCACCGACAGTGACATCGACCCGCGGGTCGGATGGAAGCGCATCCCGAGCTCGCGGGCGGCAGCTATTTCGGCCGAGATCAGGTCCCCGCCGCCGCGCGGATGGACGTACAGGTGGTCGGTGGTGGTCGTACAGCCACCCAGCGCGAGCTCGGTCAGGCCGACGTAGGCGGAGACGTGCACGGCCTCCTCGTCCAGGCGCGCCCACAACGGATAGAGCGTCCGCAGCCAGGTGAACAGCGAGCCGGACACCGACGGCGCGTACGACCGGGTGAGGTTCTGGAAGATGTGATGGTGGGTGTTCACCAGGCCGGGGGTGACCAGGCAGCCGGTCGCGTCCAACGTCCGCCGGGCCGGCGGGAGCGGGTCGGCGGACGTCCCGACCGCGCTGACCAGGCCGCCGGTTATCGCGACCCAGCCGCCGGGCAGCTCCCGGCGCCGCTCGTCGACGGTCGCCACCAGTTCGGCGCCGTGTACGAGCAGATCGACCGGGTGCGCGCCGCGTGCCGTCGCGGCCACCGCGATGCCGGCGACAGCGCCGCCGCCGCTGGTGCCCCTGCCGTTGGCGGATGCCGGGATGCGCGCGGTCATGGGCACCGATTCTGCTGCCTCCTGTGCCGCTCCGCGGTTTCGCCGCCGCGTCAGCATGGTGTCG
>NZ_CAAAFT010000111.1:11673-12254 GCF_900634765.1 Candidatus Protofrankia californiensis
GACTGCCGTGACTGCCGTGACTGCCGTGACTGCCGTGACTGCCGTGATGGACGCGTCCTGCGGGGTACGCGGCCTGGCTGGGAGATGGGAGCGGATTGGACGTCATAGAGATCGACGATCCCGCGGACGAGCGGGTCCGCGACTACGTCGGGCTGACCGACGTGGCCCTGCGGCGGCGGCGGGAACCGGCCGAGGGCCTGTTCATCGCCGAGGGCGAGATGGTCATCGAACGGGCCCGGCAGGCCGGTTACCGTCCGCGATCGTTGCTGGTCGGCCTGTCGAAGTTCGCAACCGTCCCAGCCGATCTGGAGCCGGGCGTCCCCGTCTACCTCGCCGGTCCGGACGTGCTCGCCACGATCACCGGGTTCCAGGTGCACCGCGGGGCGCTCGCCTCGATGTGCCGTCGCCCGCTGACCCCGGTGGCCGACGTCCTGGCCACGGCGAGCCGGGTGCTGGTCTGCGAGGACATCGTCAGCCACACCAACCTGGGCGCGATATTCCGGTCGGCGGCAGGGCTCGGGATGGACGCGGTCCTGCTCAGCCCCTCCTGTGCCGACCCGCTGTACCGGCGGTCGGTGCGG
>NZ_CAAAFT010000112.1:0-4220 GCF_900634765.1 Candidatus Protofrankia californiensis
GGGATCACACGCCCCCCACTTTTCAAACACGCCTTAGCCAGGGGTACCCCCTAACCTGCCAGGAAGGCCGGTTCGTCGGTCTGAGGCAAATACAGGGGGGTGTAACGGGGCGCCCCCACGCTGATGGACCGCTGCAACAAGCTGCCTGCAACCTCCGCCGTAGGTCCCTCTGGAGCCGAGCTGGTCAACTTGCCGCGCGGGGGACACGCCATCGGTTCCACTGTACCGCCATGGTAGGGTCGACGCAGCAAGATCGGACCAGCCGAAGGAATCACGGTGCTTGATCTACGGGATACACGTATCCCTGACGTGATTGATTACTGCAAAGAAGTGCTCTCCGTAGATCTCGACACCGAGAATCCAGCCTTCGGCTGGGGTGGAAAGTCAGTCGGCTTCAGAACGAGTCGGGGGACCTGGGTTAAGATTCTATTCCGTCCCTCCGACCTTTTGAACGAGTGGACCTGGACGGGCGAGGAATGCGCCTCAGTGCTGACCGGAATCTCGAAACCGCAGCTTCTTAGATCGATTCGCTGGTCAGATGGCCAACGAGAGTTGGTGTGGCGGGCAGACGAGACAACTCGCGTAGACTCTCCTGTTATCAGCTCCACCCCGGAGATCCGGGACTATCCCCAAGGTCTTTCCGCTGATTGGTGGAACGATCTTCGGGAATCGCTCTCCGCGCTTGCTGGGAAGAAGACCACCCGCGTTGGTGTCCGCCAAGACCTGATCAATAGGCGAGTCCGTGAATACGCCGGTGAGGCAGTAGACCCCTCAGTGGATGAGTGGATGCCCGCTCATGCCGACGTGCATTGGGCCAACCTAACAGCGCCCACCATGACGCTTCTGGACTGGGAGGGCTGGGGCCTGGGGCCGCGTGGTCTCGACGCGGCTACGTTGTGGGTGTTCTCATTGCTCGTTCCTGCTGTCGCCAAACGAGTGAGTGAGGAGTTCGCCGACGACCTATCATGCCGATCTGGGAAAATCGCTCAGCTATTCATGTGTGTCGAATTGCTGAAGATGGTTCGAAATTTTGGCGATCATCCAGATTTGGAGAAGCCTTTGACGCGTGAAGCTGACCGACTAGTGGTCGAACTCGCGGGAACCCCACGTTCAGGTTAGAGAGTCGTACTACGAAGCATTAGCCCGCTGTCGGCTCCGTAGAAGCTTCCGATATCTTTCGAGCATTACGGGGTCGACACTGAGGCGGGTTGCTTCGACGAGTTGAGCGAGATGCATCGGATCGTTAAGACTTACCGAGACGCGCTCGACATTCGGCAACTCGTAGGCCAGTCGGAATGCCGCCTCGACAGGGTTGTATGGTCCCTGCATGCTCAGAAGAGAGCCGACGCTCAACGTGTCCCAGAAGGGCAGGCGGGTGTCACCTCCGAACGGGCTCATCCCCCATCGCCCGTCCACGCCCACCCGTAGAAGCTCGGCAAGGCTGTCGGTAGCCTCCATGACAGCCGAACTGACGAGTACACCGCTTCGGTGCATCAGATGGGTAGGAAGGGCTGACAGCTCGGCTCTGTGGCGGATCGCCTCAACGAGTGGCCGGGGTTCCCACGTCGATATCCCCCATGCTGCGCAGAGGCCAGAGTGTACGGCGCGCTCCAACGTCTCAGCAGCGTCAGTGAGCAGACCATAACCGATCTCGCGTCCGGCCTCTGTGACGCTTCTTTCGGGGTTGTGTAAGAAGATGACGTCTGGAGTTCGCCCCAAGGTGTCCGCTGTGACCTCGATCGCCTGTCGGAGTTGTATGGGATTCAGGGAGTGTTCAGCACGCCCGGTGGCGGAGGGAAAGAAGCCGACTTTGGTGGAAAGGCGAAATTCAGAGATTAGATCGGGCGCGATGGCTGCAAGCCGATCAAGCGAGGAAAAGTCGGCGTAGTTGAATGCGGTGTCCAGATCTTGAATTCCCTGTTCCAGTGCGGCTTCTAAAATGCCTCGGTTGTGACGAGTCCGGTATAGCCCGAGAATGATTCTCCGGTCAGGTGGGTGCATGTCCCTTCCTGGACTAGAATTCGCGCTAACGGTCGGATGTCGATTCCGGTTTCCGCGCTCACCGTGGCGAGGTTGACTGGGCGGCCACTCAGTAGGAGCGCGAGTGCGGATTCAGCCTTCTTCTTGACGGCAATTCTCTTGCCGCCGGCATAAAGGACGACGTTCTGATCTTCGCGTTCTATTTCTGGGGCGAACTCGGTGACGCACACCACTGCAGCTGGTTCTTGCGGTGAAGGGAAATGCGGCGCCTGGCGGGCGGGCGGTTGCAGTCTTTCGCGAGTCCTCAGATAGGATGCGGGAGGGTAGGTTTTTAATAGCTCGATAGCCGCCGCTTCGAGGCGCCTCCTTTCCTCTTCCCGATCTTCTTGCAATCGGGAACGAGTAAGGTCGCAGCGGAATAGCTCGATCTCCCGGGCTCGATCCGCGATCCATGCAAGCCAGTCAACCCCGGTACGTTTGACGAATCCGAAGGTAAGATGAAGGCTTACCGGGTCCCGGTTGCCGTCGCGCGTCGCCTGATGCCAATAGCCGCGCGGGATGTGCATCACATCGCCAGGCTTCATAGTACCTTGCCAGACCGATTCCTCGGACGCGATAGGGTTCGGCTCTGCGTCCCTATACATGGGGACGGATCGGGAAGAACTCCGGACGTCCCAGGATTTTTCGCCCGCGAGTTGAACAACGATGACGTCGTGATCATCCCAATGGATCGGAAATCCGGAGCTTGATCGTGTGGTCAGGTATGCGTTCACCTGTACTAGCTCGTGTGACCACCATTGGAGTGCTCGGGTTGCAACCTCCATTGTCGGGTCGAATGTGTCTAATGCGTCGAGTACGAGAGTCACTCCAGAATCTAGGAGGCTCGTCATTGCGCCTGAATCGACGATTCGGATATTTTGCCGTCGCCTGTTAGCTTGCGATCGAAGATAGTCGTTAGGGTGCAGTTCGTCGCCGTTCTGGAAGCAGCGTAGTTGTGGTGGCTCTAGGCTGCGTCGCATGAGGATGTCAAGAAGCCGCGTCGGGGTCATCAGCCGTTGGCAAAGCGACGCCTCAGGCAGACGGCCCCGCGCGAAAGCTTGCCCGAGGGGGGAAACGTCCGACCAGCCCAGCGCCTTGTGAATTCCCTGGACCAAGGGATGGTCCACGAGTCCCAATCTGCTCTCCTTATTTGGTGACCGTGCACGAGAGGCGCTGGGTCGGGCGTTAGCTGCTTCCTGTCAGTCCTCTTCGGGGAAGTTCAAACCGTCCCCGCTTCCGCCGTCGCTGCGGCCCGTGCTGCCTCCGTCGGAATGCTCCGCGTCGTAGCGGTCCTGGATCTGGGTCAAGGTGTCGACGGCTACGACAAGTTCGGCTTCGGGGTTCATGCGTGCTCCTTCGAGTTGGTGAGTTGGCAAGCTCTTTGCCCCAGGCTGAGATCTGGTACTAGAAATCATCTGCTGGCGGGCAGCGTGCGCGCTGTGGCCTTCGGTTCGTGCCGCTTGATCTCATAGACGGTGTCCCGTACATCGTTGAGGATGGTCACGCAACAGGCGGCATGCTCGTCTAGCGCTTCCTCCGCGAAGGCCCTCAAGTCGAGGTCCTTCACGGATCGGTGCGGGTGGTGTTGGCGTCCTCGCCGAAGGAGACGTCGCGGACGTAATGGACCTTGACCTCGATGTGCCAGTGCTGCCGGGCCAACAGCGCCAGCTGCGCCGCGGTGGCCTGCATGGCGGTCAGGTCGGTGACGGCGTAGACGGTTTCGCGGCTGGCGGGCCTGCCCTTCTGCCGCCGCCACCTGACGATCTTTATGGCTTGGTGGGCGTGGGGGAAGTCCAGGCCCGCCATGGTGGCGACCTTCAACGTGCGGGTCTCGTCCCGGCCGTGACCGTGGTCGCGGGTGCGCTCGCCCAGCGGGACCTCAGCCCAAGGCAGGGTACGCAACCGGCCATAGAGGGTGGGCTGGTCTTCTTCACCACGGTCAGGTAGTGGCCGCCTTTCGCCCGCAGCAGCCAGTCCAGGTTGGCCCGCACCGAGTGCAGGGCGTCGAACGTGACCGTCGCCCCGGCCAACTCCAACCCGGATAGCAAGGACTGGAAAGCGGTAGTCTCGTTCGACTTGGCGTCGACCTCGACGTGGTCGACCAGATGGCCGCTGCCGTGCTCGACCACTCCGAGCAGGTGTACCCGGCTGCCGTCCCGGCGGCGGGCGCCACGGCTGGTCTTGCCGTCCACCGCGACCGC
>NZ_CAAAFT010000113.1:0-2017 GCF_900634765.1 Candidatus Protofrankia californiensis
CTTCCGACGATGCCGCTGAACGCACGGTGGGGAGCGTTCGCCTGCCAGGCGGACCCGATTTTCAACGTCATGGCTCCGCTCATCGACATCCTTTCTCGGCCGGGAATCCGTGTGGTCGTCCGGGATTTTCCGGCGGACGTGTGCCGAGGATGGGCCAGGATGACATGCCCATCGGGCATCCAGGTGGATCGGCCCGGGAACCGTCCGGTATGTAAGCGGTTGTACGCTCTGGGTTGATGGGCCCGAACCCTGCCCACGTCCTGCCGCCGCAGACTCTGCTGCCACAGATCTTGGCGTCACAGATCCTGGTGCCGCGGATGCGGCCGGGCTGGCCGGCTCGTCCTCCGCACTTCGTCGGATGGATATGTGCATGTGCCCTGGTGAGATGTTGTCGGCGATCGACGCGACCGCCCCACGGTGCGTTTCACGCTTGTCTGGCAGCAGCCGACAGGCTGCCCGATGAGCGAGCGAACGGCCATCTCCCGAAGCCGGGAGGAACCGGTCCGGCGGCTGATGAAGGAGTGCCTGGACCGTTCCGACGAGGCGCGGAACCGCGACCTGCCGATTGTCCTGCTGCTCGGGCCCCCGGGCATCGGCCGGAGCGCCGTGCTCGACGAGATCGAACGATGGTGCGCGGCCGTGCCGCACGTCCGGCTGAATCTGGGCGGAACGGGACGGCAGCCGGCGCCGGGGCGTGACATCTCCCCGGCCCGCGAGATCCTGGTCCGGACCGCTTTCGGTCTTGCCGGGAAGGTGCCCGGTTATCGGCGTATCACTTTCGACCGGCTGTACACCTGCCTGCTCATCCTGGCCAGCGAGCTGGAGATGAACGATCGCATCCAGACCCTGTACCAGATCACCAGGCTGCTGCGCGACCGGACCTGGGCGGAGCGCAACCGTGACGACATCATCAGGATTGTCAGCCCCGTGCTCGCCTCGTTGGAACTGCCGGATGTGGCGTCCGCCGCGGTGACCGTCCTCGCCTCCATGCAGTGGCGGGCCCGGCTGGGCGGTCGGCGGACATGGCCCTTCCAACGGGCGGAGCGCTCGCGGCGGACCGCCGAGCCGATCAGCCCGGACGCCCTGGCCGACCTGGTCGCGCTCCAGGGCGCCGACGACGAGTCGCGCCAGGAGGTGGAGCGGCTGCTGGTGAAGATGTTCCTCGCCGATCTGTACGACAGTTTCGCTGCCGGCCGGCAGGCCGGCAGCGACCTTTTCAACTGCGTTCTGCTGCTGGACAACGTCCACCATTCCCCCGGCGGCAGGGAGTTTCTTCACCTGCTCGTGGAGGAACGCCATCAACGGGCTTCGGAGGGCGCCGGCACCTGCGATCCACTGGTCGTGATCGCAGCCAGCCGGGGGTGGAACCCGGTCCGCGACGGCACCCCGGGGGGCCGGATACGCCCGCTCGACGCGGCGGGTTACGCGGACTGGGCCCGCGGCCGGCGCGCGGACGCGCACGAAGCGGGGTCATGGTGGTATCGGTGGAATTACCCGACCTCACGGCGAACGACGTCAGCCTGCTGGTCAGACGCGCAGACCTGCCCGACCGGTGGCGCCGGCTGGCAACGGACCTCCATCGCGTCACCGACGGTCATCCAGGAACGGCCAGCCATGTTCTGCGAGGGTTACGGATCGTCGCCCGTCGGCGTCCACCGGAACAGGCGGAGGAGAACAGCCGCTGCCTGTTGGAAATCGAAAGCGGGGAGCGCGGGCCCGGCGCCGCGCGCCGCACGCTCGGCAGGGATGCTCTGGACCACTGGCTCGCCCCTTTCACGGAGCTCCAGCGGAAGATGCTGGTCACCTGTGCCGCACCACAGGGTATCGAGCCCAGTTCGATACATGCGGCGCTGGGCCGGACGTCCGATATCCAGCATCGGCAGGCCCTGTTACAGAATCTTCAGGAGAACATGTGCACGCGGGAGACCGCCGGCAGGCCGGTGCTCCGCCCGGTGCTGCGGCGCCTGTTGTTGCAGGACCTGCGCGCCCGTCCCGATGACGACCGGGACAGCTGGCG
>NZ_CAAAFT010000114.1:0-742 GCF_900634765.1 Candidatus Protofrankia californiensis
CCACCTGGTTGAGCCAGGACGAGTAGGTGGGGGTGAAGTGCAGCTGGAACCGCGGGTGCGCCAGCAGCCATCTCTTCACCGCCGGCGCCTTGTGCACGGAGAGGTTGTCGCAGATCAGGTGGACCGTCAGGCCCGGCTCGACCTGCCGGTCGATCTCGGCGAGGAACCCGGTGAAGTCCTCGGCGGTGTGCCGGGCGGAGGTTGCACCGATCACCGTGCCGGTGGCGGTGTGCAGCGCCGCGAACAGGTCGACGGTGCCGTGGCGGTGGTAGTCGTGGCTGCGGCGCTCCGGTGTGCCCGGCACCATCGGCAGCACCGGCGCGGTCCGTTCCAAGGCCTGGAGCTGTGGTTTCTCGTCGACGGAGAAGACCGCCGCGTTCTGCGGCGGGGCCAGGTACAGGCCCACCACGTCCCGGACCTTGTCGATGAGGAACGGGTCGGTGGAAATCTTGAACTCCTCGACCAGCCAGGGCGTGAGGCCGAAGGCCCGCCAGATCCGGTGCACGCTGGTCGGGGAGATCCCGACCCGCTTCGCCAGCGCGCGTTTGGACCAGTGGGTGGTGCCCTCGGGCACCTCTTCCAGCGTGCGGACCACGACTTCTTCGACCTGGGCGTCGGTGATCGTGCGTGGCACGCCCGGTCTCGGCTCGTCGCTGAGCCCGGCGAACCGGTCCCGGACGAACCGGTTGCGCCACCGCCCGACCGTCTCGCGGGTGATCCCCATCTCCGCGGCCACGGCCTT
>NZ_CAAAFT010000114.1:1108-3029 GCF_900634765.1 Candidatus Protofrankia californiensis
CAACGCAGGTCTCATAAGAGCGCAGATCTCAGGACCGGGACACTAGGCCTGGGGTACCACGCTCACCGTTCGGTCCACGGCGTCACCGGCTCAACTGCCGTCGAGCATGTCTCGGATCACCTGTTCCAGCTCCGGAAGCTTCTCCTTCAATACCTGCCAGACCAGCGCGTCGTCCACGGTGGCATAGCCGTGGATCAGGATGTTCCGGAACGCTACGATGCGAGGCAGCTCGGGGATCGCGGAGGCGATCTCTGGGGCGACCCTGGACAGCTGGTTCAACGCCTCGCCGATTATCTCGAACTCACGCTCGACCGCCGCGCGGAGCATCGCATTCGACAAATAATCCTCAAATGATCTTCCCTGAGCAAAGCCACGAGCGAGTTCGGCCGCGTTCACAGCGTCCCAAAGGTACTTCCGTGGATCAGGCCGCATACAGCGGCTGCCTGGTCCGCATGACCCGTTCACGGAAGTACGGGTTACGGATACTCGTGACACTGACGACATCGACGGCACGGCCCAACAGCCGCTCCAGCCCTTCCTTCAGACCAAAATAGGCGCCGAAGTAGTCGAACCCCGTGCGACCGTCGTCGAACTCGACCAGCACGTCGACGTCGCTGGTGTCGACGTCGAAGGAGTCCCCGACGGCGGAACCGAACACGTCGAGACGCCGGATCCCCAGTTCTCGGCACAGAGCCTGGATCTCCGCCCGCCTCGCCTCGATCAACGGATGCACGCCCACCTCCCCGCACACGATTGTGCCCGACCGGCTGACCGGCCGACCGGCGCGTCGCCCAGCCCGGAGCGTCGACGCGACTTCACCCGTCGTCGAAGATCACGCGTCGTCGGCGTATCGCCCCGGCCGGGACCAGCGAACACTGGCAGGTACGGAACAGTCTCATGACGCCGGTCACAAGGCTCACCGTGGATGCGAGTTCTACCAGATTTACAGAACTTATGTTCGATGCTGGCTCCGGCTTGATCGTCTCAGTGTTCATTGGACATCGTCCCTGGTCAGCAATCGTGTCGCGACCGGGCGGACGATGATTTCGGAGCCTTCAACCAAGATCAAGAGGTTCTTATTGTGGCGCGTTAGGTCTACCACGCAGCGTTATCAAGCCTCCGACCTGCATAAATAGGTTCGATCTATCGGCCTGGATGATCCGCGCGATGGTGAACGGGCAGGTGGGCGGGTCGTGCTGGCGGTTCGAGCTCCCTCCAGTTCCCGGACAGTCGACTACGTTCGGTAGCTGCCGGTGTGTGCTGTCGCGCGGTCGCGCCGTCCCGAAGCCGGTGGCCACCTGGGGTCGCGGCGGTGTCGGCGGGCATCACGAAGGCCGGCGCGAGGTGCCGGATGCGGTGGCGAGCCGTAGGCGGTCGATGAGTTTGGTGAGGTTGCGGACCTGGGTCGAGTCGCGGCCGAAAGTGGCTACCAGGATTCGGCGGACGCCTTCGAGCTCGACAAGGGCTTCGTCGTGGTGGCCGGCGGCGGCGAGCAGCTGGGCGATGGTGATGCGGGCCTCGCGGATCCTGTCCGGTTCGTCGTCGCTGGCGGTCGGGTCGGCGTTCTGGACGTAGAACCGCAGCTGCGCGAGGGCCTTGTCGGGCTTGCCTGCCTGTGCATAGCCGATGCCGGCGTGGTAGGCGCAGTCGAGGACATAGGGGTGGCTCGCCTCCAGGCGGTACCGGCGGTACTCGTGGCCGGCGGCGTCGAAGAGAGCGGCCGCGCGGGTGTACTCGTCGGCGAAGAACAGTGTGGCGGCGAGGAGATGTCGCAGCTCCAGCCCGCGGGCGGGGTCCTCGGCCCCACGCTCGACGCCGTCCTCGATGAGGCTGATGGCCTCGGAGGGGCGGTCATTGTCGAGGAGCACGCGGACGTTGGCGCGCAGCCTGTAGACATCCGCGTCGGAGAGCTGCGGATGGC
>NZ_CAAAFT010000115.1:0-2393 GCF_900634765.1 Candidatus Protofrankia californiensis
CCTCCACGATGTCCGCGGCGACCAGCGGGGTGTCCAAAGCGATCCGCCGGACGGCGCGCAGCAGGTCCGCGGGGGTCATTCCGCCCGGTTCCGGCGTCCCGGTGCCGGGTGCGAAGCCGGGATCGAGCACGTCGATGTCCACGGACAGGTACAGCGCCCGGCAGCCGTCCACGGCCCGGGCGATCGCGTCGGTGACGACCGCGCGTGATCCGCGTTCCCAGACCTCGTCCATCAGGTGCCAGTGCATGTCCTGCTTGCGCATCCAGGCGAACACGTCCGGCGGCGGCCAGTAGCCGCGAAGCCCCACCTGGACGAAGTTGCGCCCGCGCACCGCCCCGGACTCGATCAGCCGGCGCATCGGCGTCCCGTGCGAGGCGAGGTTGCCGTCGACGATGTCGGCGGTGTCGGCGTGCGCGTCGAAGTGCAGCAGGCCGAGCTCTCCCCAACCGATCGCTTCGGCGACCCCGGACGCCGCCGGCCAGGTGATGGAATGGTCACCACCGATGATCACGGGGATGATCCCGAGACCCGCCACGCCGCCGACCTTCGCGCGGATGTTGCGGTGCGACGCCTCGGTCTGCCCGGTCGGGCAACGGGCGTCCCCGGCGTCCACCACGTCCAGCCAGTCGAAGATCTCGATGCCGAGGTCGAGATGGTAGGTGCCGGGTTCGTAGGCGAGCGCGCGCAGTGCCCGCGGGCCGAAGCGTGCGCCCGGTCGGTGTGTGGTCCCGATGTCGAACGGCGCGCCGATCACCGCGACGTCCGGACGGCGAGCCGCGAGATCGTCGAGCGCCGGCATCCACGGGCGGTGACAGAACGTTGCCAGCCCCTCGTATCCGGGCGCATCGTCGGCGGAGACCGGCGTCTGGGATGCCGGTGCCGCGGAGGCCGGCGCCGGGGAGACCGACGCTGCGGACATCGGTACCGGGGATACCGGTCCTGTGGGGGGCCGGACGTCATGTGCCCGCACCTGGGCAGCGTCCCCGCCGCGCCGGGCGAGTGGGTCGACCGGACCTGCCATCGCTCCTCCTCGCCCGCGTGATTTCCGTCCGAGATTTAACGTAGGGTGAAATTATTATCACTAATTGCATGCCCGCACTGTTGCGACGGCGCCTTCGGCCATCCTCCACCAAGCGGGATGAAAGGGCGGAGGCCGGGGCGAAAGCCTATTTTCGATCTTCAATCCGAAATCATTCCGCGGTGCGGATGCGAACCGCGTCCTCCTCTGGTGCGCCTGCCAGCCGGGTCTCGTCGCGGCCGCGGCTACGACCGCCGACGGGCCCGCGCGCGACAAGCTCGCCCGTCGTCACGTTGCGCACGCCCTCGTCGTCGGTGAGCAGGGTCGGTGAATCATCCGGCTTCCCTTCGCCGTCAAGGCTCAGCGGCCGCTCGACAGCGTCGTCGATCGAGGCGTACACGTCGAATTCCAGGACCTCACCGGACTCCAGCCGCGCCGCCTCGGTATATGGGTCCGGTTCGGGCTGCTCCTGGGCGAGCAGCGAGTCCAGCGACTCGCCGATGCGTTGTTCCTGGGCGGTCGTACCGAAGCGCTCACCTGCGCTGAAGCGGTCCGGAGGATCCCAGCCGTCATCGAGCGGGTCGAAACCGCGGTCGGTCGAGCCCAGGCCGTCACTGTCGAGACTCTCGGACTGTTCAAGCGGACTTCCGTACGTGTTGACGTAGCCGCTGTAGAAGTAATCGATGTCGACACTGTTGTCGCCGTCCGGGATCGGCTGCGTCATCGCTGCCTCCTGATTGGATCAAAGCTCTCAGGATCTGTCCGGCCGATCCTCAATCACAAGGGACGGACCATGGCGGCCGGTCTTGTCCTTCGTGGCCATTCCCTTGATGGCCCGCGGCTAACGCGCGCATAGCCGGCCACCGGGTCGACACGGTTCCGCGCCGGTCGTTCGCGGGGAGCGCCGGAGTCACCACGGTCGGACGGCAGGCATCGAAGTCGACCCACCCTGTTTGCAACCCCATGTTCGATGGCGTATAGCGTTCATGTTCGTGTCTACTGTCGCGGACCGCATTCTTGAGCGGCTGGCAAGGGTTCCGGCCGGCCTGGACGACGGACAGTTGGCGGAAGCACTCGAGTTGCGCCGCCAGACCGTGAACCAGGTTTGTCGGCGCTTGTCGGACAATGGGCGTCTGCACCGCGCGCCGGGTCCGAACGGTCGCATCGTCAACCGCCTGTTGCCGCAGCACGACGCCTACCCCAGACCCACCTCGGCGCAGCCGGACGAACAGGCCCGGCCGGCTGTCGATCCAGGATCCCAGGAGAGCAGCCCGGTCACGGTTGCCGCCGGGTCCGATGATCGTTCAGATGCCGGTCTGGCTGCCCCGCCGGCACCGAAACCGGCACCGAAACCGGCACCGGAACCGGCACCGGA
>NZ_CAAAFT010000115.1:2418-5014 GCF_900634765.1 Candidatus Protofrankia californiensis
GCACCGAAACCGGCACCGAAACCGGCACCGGAACCGGAACCGGAGCAGGCCGCGAGAGCACCCCGCGCGTCCCGCAGGAAGGCCGCGGCGCCCGCGGCATCCACAGTGTCGGCTGCGCCCGTGGCCACATCCGGTGGGCAGCCGGCCGCGGACCAGGGCGTGCGGCAGCCGCCGGCGGCCGTGGTGGCGGCGCAGACGGCACAGCCGCCGAGTAAGATTCCACCCCCCGTGGAGGAGACTGTCCGGACGCCGTCTGCTTCTCCGGCCGGCGAGAGCGGGCCCGCCGAGGAGGCCGGCGCGGTCGAGGCGGTCGAGGCGGTCGAGCAGGCAGCGCCGGCTGCGGCACCACCTGCTCAGGATCCTGTGCCGGCCGGGACGCAGACCGCGGCCGTCGAGGTTCCGGCGGGTGGGACGTCCGTGGTGGCGCAGGCCGCGGAGCACGCCGAAGCTCGCGAACCTGTCGCAGCCGAGCCGGCCGCGGCCGACGGTGACCAGGAGTTGCCCGTGGTGGCGGCAGTGCCGTCCGCCGCCGCGTCGGCGTCCGGTGCCGAGGTCTCCGGCGGTGAAACGCCTGGTGCCGAAGACTCCGGCAGTGAAGCGTCCGGTGTCGAAGTGCCCGGTGGTGAAGCCTCCGGCGATGTGTCGGCCGACTCCGGGGGCGGCGAGAACGAGATCGTCGGGGAGCACGACACGCGGGTGTCACCACATCCCACCCCTTCGGTGTCGCGCCGGCGGTGGTGGCGCCGGTTTCGGGTACGCCAGGGCCATTGATCCGGGGAGTTGGCCGGGGTCGGTCGCCGTGGTGGCCGGTGACACCCAGGCCGTTCCTTGAACAGGTGACGTTGAACGGGCGTCACGCAGGTGACCAGCCCGTTCCTTGAGCGGGCCTCATGCAGGTGACGTTGTCCGGACAGCTATGGTGCCGGTGGTGATGGAGCGGGTCTGTGGGCACACCAGCCGAACGGATGCTCCCCAGCGGCCGTTGACGATCAGGAAGCGCTGGGCCCGCGCTTGTCGGGAGCGCGACGCGCGGGGCCCCAGCCGGCGCAATAGCGTCTTGGGTAACCAACGATCCCGGGGGAGAGCATGTCCATACGAGCGAGGTCGCTCGTCGTCATAGCCGCGCTGTCCGTGTTTGCGCTTTCGGCCTGTGGGAGCAGGGTGAACGACTCGGGCACACCGTCTGGCAGCCTCACCCAGGGCGGTGGGGTGAACACCGTGTCGGATACCGGCGTGACGGCGAACGACATCAAAATCGGTGTGATCGTCGGTCTGACGAGCCCGCTGGGGCCTGAGACGTTCTCCGGTTCCCTGTACGGCGCGAAGGCGTACTTCGACGCGCTCAACGCCGCCGGCGGAGTCAACGGCCGCAAGGTCACAGTCGTCCAGTGCGACGACCACGGCAGTGGGCCGGACAATTCAGCCTGTGTGCGCAAGCTCGTCGACGACGAGAAGGTCTTCGCCCTGGCCGGGGTGTCGGCGTTCGACTACGCCGGAGCGCCGTACCTGAACTCCAAGGGCGTGCCGGACGTCGGGGGCCAGCCGACCAGCAATGCTTACGACCAGTACCCGCATCTCTATTCGATCTATGGCAGTTATTATCCGCGTGACGGAAAGCGACCAGGCTACGACGGAAAGCTCTACGCCGGTACCGAGAACTACAGGTGGCTCAAGGACAACCTGAGTACCAGGGTTGCCGGGGTCGTGTATTACAACGTCGCGCCGTCCCAGCGCTATGCGCAGTCGGTTGCTGACGGTCTGCGCCATGAGGGGTACACGGTCGTCGAAAAAGAGATCAACTACTTCGCCCCGAACTTCGACGCCGCCGTACTGGACATGAAGGCCCGCGGGGCCGATGTGATCTTCGACGCGATGGAGGACAACGGCAACCTGTCCCTGTGCAAGTCGATGCAGGCCCAGGGGCTCACCGTCAAGGCGAAAGTGACCACGTCGCAGGGGTGGACCGACACCTTCGGCAAGACCTTCGCGGACACGCCCGGCTGCCGTAACACCACCTACGCGATCAGTACGACCCGTAACTACAACGACACGAACTACCCTGCGGTGGCCAGGTTCCGTGCGGACATGGCGAAGTACCAGCCCGCGCGCGAGGGCAAGCTGAGCATATGGACCCTTGAGGGCTATGCGTCCGCCCTCTGGCTCACCGACGCGATGAAGTCGTGTGATGCCGACCTCACCCGCGTATGCGTCGAGAAGTATCTGAACCGTCCGCAGGATTACAACGGTGATGATTTGCTGACCGCACGCAACTTCACGAAGCTTGCGACTCCGCCGGATTCCGACACCAACTGCATCAACGTCGTCAAGTGGGAGGACCCGGCGGGCAGCGGCAAGGGGGGTTGGGTAACCCAGGTCAAGGACATGAACACCACCTGCTTCACTGTCCCGAACCTGCCATATCCGGCTGAGTGAAGCCCGGTGAAGGCTGAGTGAACCTGCTGCCCGGCCGGTGGGTGTGACTACCGGCCGGGCCAGCCTGAGCGGCTCGACCGGCGCCGGAGGACGCTCAGACCGGTTCGGCGGACACGGTCGTCGGGTGCAGCTCCGCGGGATCCCCGACGAACGAACACTCGCC
>NZ_CAAAFT010000115.1:5039-6311 GCF_900634765.1 Candidatus Protofrankia californiensis
CCGGAGGACGCTCAGACCGGTTCGGCGGACACGGTCGTCGGGTGCAGCTCCGCGGGATCCCCGACGAACGAACACTCGCCTCGGTGCAGGACGTAGACGACGTCGGCGAGCCCGAGTGCATCCTTGGTGTACTGGTCGGCGAGAACCACCGTCGTCCCGCCGAGGGCGACCGTTGCCAGCCAGGCGAACAGCTCGCTGGCAACCTTGGGCGACAGGCCGAGTGACAGCTCGTCGACCAGCAGCACCTTGGGCCGAGCCAGCAGGGCACGGGCCAGGGCGAGCATGCGCCGCTCACCTCCGGACAGCGTCCCGGCCCGTTGGACAAGCCGCTCGTGCAGCCGGGGGAAGGCGTCCAGCGCCGGGGAGATGTCCCGCTGCCCGATTGCCTCCACCACCACCTGCAGGTTCTCGCGCACGGTGAGGGTTGCGAACACCGCACGTTCGTCCGGGACGAGCATCAGACCCGAGCGGGCCCGGTCCAGGGCCGACATCCTGGTGATTGTCCTGCCCCGCCAGGTCAGGGATCCCGATCGCAGCGGTAACACGCCGGCGAGTACCCGCAACGTGCTGCTCTTACCCGCGCCGTTGACCCCGAGCAGCGCGGTGACCTTCCCTGCGGGAACCGTCAGATCGAGCCCGTGCAGGACCTCGATGGTTCCGTAACCGGCACGTGCCCCGGTCAGTACCAGTTCAGCGCTCATGCCAGCGGCCCCTGCGCGAGATAGACAGCCCGGACGGTCGGATCATCACGGACGGCAGCCGGTGCACCCTCGGCGACGATACGACCACCGACCATCGCGTACACCTGGTCGGTGACGGAGAAGACCAGCTCGACGTCGTGGTCCACGAGCAGGATGCCGACCCCTTCGCCGGCGACCCGCCGCAGCAGCCCGGACAGCCGTTCGGTCTCCTGCCCGTCCAGCCCGCTGGCCGGCTCGTCGAGCAACAGGACGTCGGGACGGGCGCACAGGGCGCGGGCGAGCTCGACCAGGCGCAGCGCTCCGGTCGGCAGCGTTCCCGTGGTTGTGTCGGCGATGCCTGTGAGGTCGAGGGATTCCAGGGTGCGGGTCACCACCCGCCGGCTGCGGGCACTGCCGTGTGGCGCGAGCCCCAGCAACCCGCCGGCGTAGTCGCGGTGCCTGTTCTCGGCACCGACCAGCAGGTTGTCCATGACCGTCATGCTGGTGAACAACGACGGTACCTGGAAGGTCTGGACGAGACCGTAGCGTGCCCGGACGTCCGGGCGCATCCGGGTGATGTTGCGGCCACCGA
>NZ_CAAAFT010000116.1:0-4324 GCF_900634765.1 Candidatus Protofrankia californiensis
CGTTCGGTCCGATCAACCCGGTTACCTTACCGGGCGCGACAGTGATGTCGACGTTGTCGACCGCGGTGAGCCCCCCGTAGCGGCGCACCAGACCATGGCCGGTGAGTTCCGCGCGGCTCATGGTGCCCTCCCGCTCATGGTGCCTTCCCGGGGGTGTGCGCGACCTGCCGTACCCGGGCGAGCAGCGCCTCTCCGAAGGGCGTCAGGGTGGGGGCGCCCGCACCACCGGCCGGACGCCGGTATGCCACGGACGTGACGGAGGTGAGTGGGGTGGAGACAACGAGTGTTCTGGATGCGGCGGATGCGGCGGATGTGGTGGAACGTGCCTGGGCGGACGCTGCGGCAGCGGTCCGGACGGTGCCCGCGCCCGCGCCTGTGCCCGCGGGCCCGACCCGGCCCGGTTCGGTCAGGTCCTCGACGATCCGGTTACCCAACTCGGCCACCAGGTGACGGACGGCGGACGCGAGACCGCCGGGCAGCCAGCCCAACGTCAGCGCCAGGATGCCCACGGCCAGGGTGGCCGAGCCGGCGGGGGCGAGGGTGTCGATGGTGACGATGAAGCCGGCCGCGACCACCGCGCCCGCGGCGCTGTCGGCTCCGAAGACGACGACCGCGGTGAACCAGAGCAGGCTGTTCAGCGGGGAGAAGGTGTCGGCGTCGAACGAGGCGTAGCCGAGCATCAGCAGGGCGCCACCCAGGCCGGCCACCGCGGCCGAGACGGTGAAGGACAGCAGCTTGAGGTTGCGCACGTCGACGCCTACCGCGGCCGCACCCTCGGTGTGGTCACGCACGGCCAGCAGCGCCCGCCCGAGACGTCCCTCGTGGAGGTTACGCACGACGAGCAGACCCAGCCCCAGACAGGCCAGTTCGACGACGTAGAACCAGCGGTCGGACAGCGTGTGCCCGGCGATGGACAGCGGCGTGACGTGCAGTCCCGAGACGAACGTCTGCTGTTGGAAGACGAAGCGGGACACGACCGCTCCGACCGCGAACGTGGTGAGGGCGAGCGCCAGCCCGCGCCGCCGGATGACGGGGTAGCCGGTGAGCAGGCCTATCGGGGCGACCAGCAGCGCGCCGAGCAGCAACGCGACAAGGCTTGGCAGCGGGGGGAGCCCGAACAGGTCACCGGCGGCGAGCTTGGCGGACAACAGCGCACCGAGCCCGGCGTAGCCGGCGACACCGAGGGAGACCTGCCCGCTGTAACCGGTGACGATCACCAGGGACAGGAAGATCAGGGCGAGAGCCGGCACGGCGAACGCGTCGCGCAGGTTGGTGGGGGCGAAGGTGAGCGGAGCCGACAGCAGCACGGCACCGCCGAACTTCCCGAGGATGTCCCGGCGCTGGTCGGTGAGGCTCGCCCGGCCTGCCTGCGGCGCGCCGCGGCTGGAGAACCGGCCGGTGGAACCCGCGTCCCCGCCGAGTTCGCGTAGCCGGGGGACCAGCAGCAGCAGGACCAGAAGCGCGGCCACGAACAGGTTGGACTGCACGGCGAGGTACAAGGCGCTGAATTCACCGGTCACCTGGAACTGGCTCAGCTCGCTCTGCAGGATCCCGATGGCCAGGGCGGTCAGCACCGCACCCGGTAGGCTGGCCAGCCGGGCGGCTACGACCACCGCGAACGTCTCCAGCACCAGCAGGGTGAGTCCGTACGGGGTGAGCTGCAGGCGGGGCGCGAGCAGGATGCCGGTGAAGCCGGCGAGGGTGGTGCCGACGGCCCATCCGGCCGCGGCGACCTGGTCGGCCGGAATGGCGGACAGCTCGGCGAGCTGGCGGTCGTCGACCACAGCCCTTACCTGCCTGCCGAAGCGTGTGCGGGTGGTGACCAGGCCGAGGGCCACGCATACGGCGACGACCAGGGCGAGTTCGGCGAGCGCGTCGACACCGATGCGGCTGCCCCCCGGCAGCGGGACGGTTCGATCGGGGAACAGGCTCGGTGCGTCGTTGCGGGATCCCAGGCCCCAGATCCCGGCCGTCATACCGACGGTGAGTACGAGCACGCCCAGGCTCGCCACCAGGGACTCGGCCGCGGACGCGCGCCGGCGGGCCAGCGGGCGGAAGACGAACCGCTCGAGCACGATGCCGATCAATGGCGAAATGACCGCGAGGGAGAGCACCGCGGCGGTCTGGACCGGAAGTTTCCAATCGACGACCATCGCGCGGAAGATGTAGGCAACCAGGGCTGCGATGCCGCCCTGGGCGATGTTGAGGACACCATTGGTCCGGTAGGTCACGAGCAGGCCGATGCCGGAAAGCGCGGCGATCGCGCCAATGGAGATCCCGGCGAATGCCAGATCGATGCTTCTCACCGCGGATGCTCCCGCAGCAGCCCGGGGACCTGGGCCGCCGGCAGCGCGAAAGAAATATGATCGCGCTGCCTTTGGCCTTGCGGCGGCCCGGGGACCTCAGCCCGTCCGCGTCTCACGCGTCAATCTTTGGTTCGCAGATCGTGCAGGGTGTCAGGCCGCGAGCGGCGATCTGATCCGGGTCCACGGGCTGTGCCGGCTTGCTGGTGATCATTTCGCAGGTGCGGCGGTGGTAGGTCCGACCGGCGGGCACCGCGAACAGGCTGCCGTCGTCGTGGCTGCCCGCCGCCGGCTCCGTCGCCGCCGCGGGGACGGAGGACACAGGGGCGGAGGCTGCGGCAACGATCAGCGTGTGCAGTTCGTCGACCTGGCGGTCCAGGCGTCCCCGTCCTTTGGAGGCGGCATCGATCTGGTCGGCTATCAACAGGGCACTGCCGAGGAAGACGAGCGCGAGCCCGCCGAGTCCGCCGGAGGCGAAGTAGGGGAGCTGACGCCCGGGATCGGTTTCCGCGGACACACCCAGGTAACAACCGAACAGCAGGACGCCGCCCGCGACCGCCACGACCCAGCCGCGCACAGCACGTACCATGTCGACGACCACTCGAGACGTCGGCCGGGGGTGCTGTCCGCCCGCAGGCTGTTTGTCCACCCTGTGTCTCTCCCCCAAAGGCGCTGCGGCTGTGGCGACTACCGTGTCCGACACGCGTCGGTTCCGGCACAGCCGGCCTGCCTCGATCAGCGATAGGTCAGCTTAATGCCCAGCATGGATGCGTGCTGCATCGACTGTGCCGAGGGTGCTCGTGATGGATGGATGGTTGGTTCGTGATGTCAGGTGCCTTATGCGGGCACTTTCACACGGCTGCAGGACCTTTCGTCAGGTCAACGGACGACGTCACAGAGCTGTTTGGCCGGATGGTCGGGTGTCGCCGGACCTACGTCCGGGTACGCCTGAGTTGCTTCAGACGGGTTGTCGCTGATGAGGTGGGGCAAGTGTGAGCATTGCAGGACTTCTCATGGCACACCCGTGAATGTTACCAATGTCGTCGATGTCATAGTCCTGCTCAATCTGTTGCCAGCACGTGAACTCACAGCGTTCCGCCCACAGTCGCCGGCCGACCCGGTTGCGGCGGTCTTCGATCTCCAGCGGGGCGAGCACGCCGCCCAGTGCCGCCTGCAGGTGAGCCCAGTCGTGCGCGGCATCCCACGTCGCAAATGACCCCAGATGCTCCCCGTCATAGTCGTAGACGTGATATGGACGGCCCACGGGCGCCTCCTTTAATGATCTTGATGTCTCTGGACGTGCAGGAGGCCGTGCTCCCGCATCCTTCGTTTGCGCATCCAGGACGGCGAGGTGCGATATGCCCAGGTTCAACTAGAACCACTGGTTTCGTCCAAGGACGAGAGGTCATAGCCGATGCCGGATGCGCATGATCGGAAGACTGTGATGCTCGAGCTTCGACACGAAGCCGCGACATTGAAGCTCCGAACCGGACGCGCCGGAGGGGCCGTCATGGCCGCCCCGCTGGTCCATAATGCCCGTCCATCGGGCCGTGGGACCCCTGAACGTCGCAACCCGGCCCCGAGAGCTGGCCCCGAAGTGAGGCTACTGTGACGAAGCTATCGCCATAAGTCGTCTGACAGGGAAGGCGGCCGGACGCGCGATCATCTGGACGTGGCGTTGGCCGACGCCCGCGAGGTCACCGCGTCCCAGGCGTCGGCAACGATCCTGTCGATGGTCGAGCGGGTGCACTGCCATCCCAGCTCCGCCCGGATGCGGTCGCTGTCCGCGACGAGCACGGGCGGCTCCGCCGCTGGCGGGCGGTGTACCCGCCGCAGCGCACGACCGGTGACCCGTTCCACCGCGTCGAGGACGTCGACGACACTGACCCCGACGCCCGTGCCGACGTTGAAGACCTTGCTGTGGCCGGGCCGGACGGCGTCCAGGGCCGCGAGATACGCCTCGGCCATGTCGGCCACGTGCACGTACTCGCGGATCACCGCCCCGTCCCCGTTCACGTGGA
>NZ_CAAAFT010000117.1:0-468 GCF_900634765.1 Candidatus Protofrankia californiensis
CCACCGCGCCGATCCCGCCGGTCGCGGCCTGGTGGACGACGATCTGTTCGGCGGCGAGCTTGGAGGCTCCGTAGGGGTGGGTCGGCGCCGGGGGAGCGGTCTCTGGGATGGGCTGGATCTCCGGCACACCGTAGACGGCACAGGTCGACCCCAGGACGACGACCGGCGCGACCCCGCGGACCTCGGTGCCGCGTTCGAGTAGACGCAGCAGGTTCACGGTTCCTGTCACGTTCACCGCGAAGTAGCGCAACGGGTCGTATTGTGACTCGCGCACCCGGGTCAAAGCGGCGAGGTGGCAGACCGCGTCGAACCCACGGTCGAGCCGGGCGGCCTCGAGCTCGTGGACGTCCACCAGGTTGGCGGCGATGACCTCCACCCCCGGCGCGAACTGCGGACACGACCGCTCGGAGCGGACGAGCGCGGTCACCTGATGGCCCGCGGCGGCCAGGGTGTCGGTGACCGCCCCGC
>NZ_CAAAFT010000117.1:877-7608 GCF_900634765.1 Candidatus Protofrankia californiensis
GGTGTCGGTGACCGCCCCGCCGATGAAACCGGCCGCGCCGGTCACAAGAACACGCACGATGTCGACGGGGCTCAGGAAGCGACCCGCATGCGCAGCCCCGGAAGCAGCGTCTCGCGATGGCGCCACGCGAGCTCCAGACAGGCTGCTGCCGAGGGGGCGAGCGGTTCGTGTTCGATCAGCCGGCGGACAGCCGCGTGGGTGAACGGGATGCCCTCCGACGCCCGCCGATGCGGGCCTGTGGTGACCACGGATCCTTCGGCGTTCACCGGGACCATCCCGGCGAACAGCGAGTCGAACACGTCGGCGTCCACGACCACGACTGTGAGGATCTCACCGAACAGCGTGAGCGCGTCGACACCCATGCCGAAGTACCAGACGCGGACGCAGCCGGACTGCCGGGCCCGCTGCAGGGAACGGAAAGGTTCGTCGTTGTCGTAGTCGATCAGGGAGGAGCCGCTGCCGTCGTGCTCGGCATTGCCGAGCAGCTCCTCGCTCAGCTCGCGCATGATGTTGCGCCAGAGGTCGAAGTCGGTCTCGTGGTGGCACGGGGAGATCCCGGACGGTTGGAACACCCCGGCCGGCAGCACGTGGTACACGCCGCCGGCGGTCGCCACCGAGCCGGCGCTGCGGCGGTGCAGCATGAAGCTCGCCCGGGTCTGGTCGTGGCGGATGGTCAACGTGTTGATGGACGGCAGGGTGACCCGCCGCCCGAGATCGAACGGATCACCTATGCGGCGCCGGAACGGCAGCACAGGCCAGGACAGCCCACCGCCGAGCATGGCCGCGGCCGTTTCGTGGGCGACCGACTCGCACACGTCGAGGGCGTCGAAGTAGGTGGTGTGACCGAAGGTCAGCCGCGATCCGTCCGCCTCGGAGCGGGCGGTCTCGAGCATGCGGAAGCTCAGCCGGTTCTCGAAGAGCGTGGGCCGGTCGAGATCGCGCATGGCCCGGGTGTACGTCCCGAAGGTGGATCCGCCGTCGGCCAGCGGGCGCAGATGCTCGGTGTCGGCGCCCGCTCCCGAGACGGTCGGTGCAGTGACCGTGTCGGACCACTCCAGCCCGATGTCGGCGAGGTCGACCGGCTCGTTCCACATCCAGCCGGGCCGGGCCAGCAGGCCGTTGCCGAGCCGGTAGGGCTGCGGGTACAGCCCGGCTGCGGCTCGGGCCAGGCTGATCCGATGGTGGTTGAGGTAGTCGCGCGTCAGGCGCCAGGTACGTTGGCTCGCCGCGATCCGCTCGTCCAGCGGATCGGCGGAGGCGGTGTCCCGGCGGCCTTCGACCAGGGAACCCGCGGCCAGACCCACATCCTCCGGTGACAGTGACAGCCGGCGGGCGATGTGACGCAGCGTGGAGATGTCGTGTATGGCGCGCCGGCCGCTTTCGACCTTGGAGACGTAGGACTGGTCGAAGCCGAGCCGTTCGGCGAGTTGCTGCTGGGTGAGCCCGAATGTCTGCCGGTAGGAGCGGAGAAGGAGCCCCACGCCGGTCGGCCGAGACGTCTGGTGCGGAGGCGTCCACAGCCATGGTTGACCAGTCACCCGCGGTCCTTTCGTCCAGCTTCGGGGTTACTGGAAGTGAGCATAACTAGTCAGCCAACTGATAGCTCATAGCCACAAAAGGGTTGCTTCCGGTACGGCAAAAATGTTGCTTCCGGTGAAGTGAATCACACGTTCCGCTGACAATCTATTAAGGACGCTTGAGAAGGACGGGGTGGTGTCGCGGGTTGGGTGGTCCTGATTCTTCGGCCGTTCGGGCTTCTCCGGCCGTATGGATCACCGGTTCACGACACCGTCGGCGAGATCGAAGAAGACCACGACGACGATCAGCGCGATGATCCAGCGAAGGAGGCCGAGGCGGCTCCAGAGCTCACGCGCGAGGCTGCGGCCGGCGCGGCGACCCAACACCAGCAGTGCGAACAACGCGCCACCGACGACGACGAGAAATATTCCTGCATTACTGGCATCGGGATGCACACCGACGATGATCCCAGGTGATCCCGTCGAGGGTGGGAAGCCGGGTCCGCCCGTGGCACAGCGACTGCGCCGCGGCCGGCTCAGCCGTGATCGACTCAGCCGCGGTTGCCTGCGCCATGGTCGGCTGTCGGATCCCGGCCGGAACCCGCCGATCGACAACGGCGACGCCGCTCACACGGACCGGCGCAACAACGGTGGGTGCAGGGCCGTTGCGGAGCCCCGCCGGTACAGCTCGGCCGGGCGTCCCCCACCGCGTGGCGCCGCGCGGGCACCGACCGGCACCACGAATCCAGGGGTCGACAGTACCTTACGGCGGAAGTTGGGGGGGTCGAGCGGGGCTCCCCAGGCCGCCTCGTAAACGCGGCGGAGCTCGGCCAGGGTGAACGGCTCCTCGCAGAAGGCGGCGGCGAGCGGGGTGTACTCCAGCTTGCTGCGGGCTCGTTCCACGCCGTCGGCGACGATCGTCGGATGGTCGAAGGCGAGGACCGGGCCGTCCGCGGAGCCCAGGTCCTCCACCGGCCACCAGCGTGCCGTCGGCCCGTCGCGATCGGCTCCCGGCGGGGGCGGCAGGTTCGGGAGCAGGGCGAGGTAGGCCACGCTGACGACTCGTGCCCGTGGATCGCGGTCCGGCCGTCCATAGGTGCGCAGTTGCTCGAGATGGCCGGAAGCGGCGACTCCGGTCTCCTCGGCGAGCTGCCGCCGGGCCGAGGAGTCCAGATCCTCGTCCACCCGGACGAAGCCACCGGGCAGTGCCCAGTCGTCCTGGAACGGTGGCGAGTCCCGCTGCGTGACCAGCACACAGAGCTGGCCGGAACGCAACGTCAGCAGGACGACATCGACAGTCACCGCGATCGACAGCGACCTGTCCGTGAGCGCGTCCGGGGACCGGTCAGCGGAGGCTCGGCCAGTCGGGACCCTGTCGACAGGGGGCGTGTCGGCGGGGTCCCTGCTGACCGGGGCGCCGTTCGATATGCCAGGTCTCACGATGCCCCAGTGTGCGGTCCAACCATGCCGACCGGGGCGCGGACTCGTGCGAGAAGTGCTAATGCTGCCCGGGAGAAGTGCTAATGCCGTCCGGGTTGCCCGGGTTGCGGCTCCGCCTGCTGTCCGGCGGTGATGACCGGCAGGCACGGTCCACCATAGGTGACGTGGAGCGCGTGCGTCGGCAGGGATGCCAGGGTCGCTTTGTGGTGGGCCCGAGCGGCGAGCAGACCCTGGGCGGCCGTCCCGGCGGTGTCCAGAACCTTTCCGCCGCGCACCAGCGGTACCAGCAGCGGCCGCTCCAGGCAGGGTGTGCCCGCGTCCGGACCGGGCGGGACCGGGATGCGGCCGGAGCCACTGGCAGAGCCGGTACCGGTGGCAGAGCTGGCGCCGACCGGAGGTCCGGGAGGCCCGGATCCCCGGGTCGTTGTCGTGATCACGTCGGCGACCGCCACCCCGTTCCGGTCGTGCCGGCGGGTCAGGTGTTTACGCCCGCCCCTGGTGCTCTTACCCACCGAGGCCTTTGCGACTGCTGTCCCGTCCACCTCGACGAGCTTGTAGACAAACCCTGTTGTCGGCGCGCCCGAACCGGTGACGAGCCTGGTGCCCACGCCGTAGCCGTCCACCGGCGAGGTCGCGAGCGCGGCGATGACGTGCTCGTCGAGGTCCCCGGTCACGATGATGCGGGTGGTTTTCGCACCGAGGCGGTCCAGTTGGGCACGGGTGGCCCGGGCCACCGCCGCGAGGTCGCCGCTGTCGAGGCGGACCGCGCCGAGCGCCGGTCCGGCCACCTCCACCGCGGTGGCGATCGCCGCCTGCACGTCGTAGGTGTCGACGAGGAGTGTCGTATCCGCTCCGAGTGCGGCGGTCTGGGCGATGAACGCCTCGCGTTCGGACGGATGGACAAGCGTGAACGCGTGCGCCGCCGTTCCGGTCGTGGGGATGCCCCAGCGCCGGCCCGCCTCCAGGTTCGAGGTGGCGGTGAACCCGACCAGGTAGGCGGCCCGGGCCGCGGCGACCGCCGCCTGCTCGTGGGCGCGGCGGGAGCCCATGTCGATGCACGGTCGGCCCGCGGCCGCGGCGACCATCCGGGCGCCCGCGCTGGCTATTGCACTGTCGTGGTTGAGCACGGACAGCACCAGGGTCTCCAGCAGGACGCATTCGGCGAAGGTGCCTTCGACGACCAGCACCGGGGTGTTCGGCATGAACGGTTCGCCCTCGGCGAGGCCGTGGATGTCCCCGCCGAATCGGTATCCGGCCAGGTAGTCCGCGGTCGTGTCGTCCACGATCCCGTTGCCGCGCAGGTAGGCGGTCTCGGCCGGGCCGAACCGGAACGCCGCGATCGCCTCCAGGAGGCGACTTGTACCGGCGATCACGCCGAACCGGCGCCCGGCCGGGAGGGCCCGGGTGAACACCTCGAAGACCACCCGCCGTGAGGCCGCCCCGGAGCGCAGCGCGGCCCGCAGCATCGTCAGCTCGTACTGGTCGGTCAGCAAAGCTGTGGACGCCGGTGCGGGCGGCTGCACGGACGGCGATGTGGGCGTGGTCATCGCGACCACATTAGGACCTCAGCCGGATCCCATGCACGATCCTGGCGCATCGGGTCATCTCTCTCCGTATCGGATCATATTCCGTCGGTCGCCGGGTACGCCCTGCGGGCGGGCGCGGCGGTCCCGCTGCGTTCACCTGCGGGACGCCGGAACGGCAGCACGTCGGCTGATCGCGGGGTCGCCAGCCGGCCGGCATCCCGTAGCAGGGCGGTGGCCTGCTCAGCTGACCCCGGGGGGCTGATGAACGTCCCCTGGGCGAGATCGCAGCCGAGAACGGACAGAGCGTTGATCGTCTCACTGTCCTCGACGCCCTCGGCGACGACCCGCAGCCCGAGGTCGTGGGCCAGCGCGATCGTCGCTCGCACGATCGCGGAGTTGGCCCGGTCGCCTGCGAGGTTACGGACGAACGACTGGTCGATCTTCACCTCGTGCAGATCGAACTGTCCGAGCACGTTGAGTGCACAGTAGCCGGTACCGAAATCGTCCACGGCGAGACGCACCCCGAGGTCGTGCAATGCGGCCAGCGAGCGCACAGTTGTGGCGGATTCCATGACGACCGCCCGTTCGGTGATCTCCAGGGTGAGCGCCGACGCCGGCATTCTGTTCGCCAGCAGCAGCTGCGCGATCTCGGTGGCCAGGTCCGGTTCCAGGAGGTTACGCGCGAACAGGTTCACGGAAATGCCCACGCGAGCGCCATCCGCACGCCACCGGCCACCCGTGGACAACGCCTCCCGCAGGACGGCGCGGGTGAAGTCGCCAATACGCCCGGACTGTTCCACGGCGCCGATGAAAGCGTCGGGAGCAAGGAGGCCGAGAACCGGGTGGTTCCAGCGCGCGAGTGCTTCGAAAGCAACGATCCGGCCCGTTTCCAGGTCGATCTGCGGCTGATAGCACAGGCTTATGTCGCCCTGGTCGAGCGCGCCGTGCAGGTCTGCCATCAATGCCATGTGCGCCAGCGTGGAGGAATCCTCGTCGGCCCGGTAGCGTCGATAACCGCTGTGCGTTTTCTTGGCCTGGTACATGGCGACGTCCGCGCGGCGCAGCAGTTCGTCGACGGTTTCGCCGTCCTCGGGGAGGCAGGCGATACCGACGGACGCCTCGACCGAGAGCATCATTCCCTCGACGCTGACCGGGCGGGCCAGCATCCTGGTGAGTGCGGACGCGATGGTTTCGGCGGCCTCGGCGTCACGGATCCCGGTCAGCAGCACGGCGAACTCGTCCCCGCCGATCCGGGTCACCAGATCACCCGCGCGGACGCTGCGCCGCAGCCGTTCGGCGATCCCGCGCAGCAGCTGGTCACCGGCGTCGTGCCCGAGGGTGTCGTTGACGTCCCGGAACCGGTCGAGGTCGACGAGCAGCAGGGCGAAGCGCGGTCCGGCGGCGGTGGCGGCGATCGCCTGGGCGGTGCGTTGCTGGAGCATCCGCCGATTGCCCAGGTCGGTGAGGGCGTCGTGGAATGCCTGGTCGTGGGCTTCGGCGTAGGTGTTGGCGTTCGTGACCGCAAGTGCCACCAGGTTCGCGAACGCGGCGAGGACGGCCTGGTCGTGCTCTCTCCACGGGGCCGGCCGGGCGAAGTGCAGCCGCAGCACCCCGACCTGCCCGGAAGGCCCGGTGAGGGTGGTGGCGACGTCGTCGGCTCCCCGCGGGCACCCGGTTGGCTGCGCCGGCGTTGTCGGCACAGATGCGGCGACCGGGCTGACGACGAGCTCCACACCGTCCGGCCGGAAGATCTCATAGGCGATCTCGGTCGCTCGAGCCTCGATGGCCGTCCGGTCCAGAATGGCGAGATCCTTCGCGGCCGCGTTGAGTTGCCGCCAGCGGTCACGCTGCTGGGCCGAGTCGACCTGCATCCGATAGACCATCACCAGACCCACCAGGATCGGCGGGAGGACGATCAGAGTCACCGGGCTGGTGTAGGCGAGCGCGACGGCTCCGCAGCCGACCGCGATGCCGCCGGCCGCGATCACGGTGCTGATGCCCATGGTCTCGCGCAGGGTCCGGCGCAGCGGCATCCCCGTCACTGCGGAGATCACCATGGACACGGACAGGCTGGTCCACAGGCAGACCGTGAGACCGGCCGGGGCAGCGAGCGCGATCGCGGTGCCCTCCAGATGCCCGGCGCGCCCGCCCAGCAGCCATAGGACGCCTGCCGCGACCGCGGTGCCGACGGTGGCGCTGGCCCCGTTGAACAGCACCTTCACCGGCGACCTGCGCAGGACGGCGTGCA
>NZ_CAAAFT010000117.1:7633-17158 GCF_900634765.1 Candidatus Protofrankia californiensis
GCATCAGGGGTATCGGGCCGATTGCGATGCAGGCGATCCCGAGGGCCAGCCGCCACCACGAGACCGGTTCAGGCGCGTCCAGCAGGCGGTTCAGGCAGCTCGCGGTCACGGCCGTCGCGGTACACGTGACCACGACGAGCACCAGGAGGTACCTGGACGGTATGAACCGTGCGCACGTGCCGACGGCCATATGGGCTCCCGTCCTGCCTGCGGAGGTTGCACGATCGGACCACCGGGGTTACGCCGCCTGGGGTGGCGGCGCCCCCGGTGTCTCCTAATCCTGACGCTACGGGCATCCTTCACTACGCCCCGATCATGTACTACGCGGCGGGGGCGCGGCGAGCTGATGCCGATATTGCGAGGAGCTGCCGAAGCACACCCGTCCGACTTGTGTGCCGACGCCCCGTTCGTCGGATCGGACGTCGTCGTTCAGCGGCCGGTGGCCGGCTCCCGCGAGCCGGCTGCCGGCCGGCCTCATTTCTGGTTTCCGGCTGGCTTCCGCGGACCGGCCCGACCGGCCCGACCGGTCTGATCGGTCTGATCGGTCTGATCGGCATGGCCGGTAGTGGTGGCACGGCGAACGCCGCCGACACCGTACGACAGCGGTTCTCAGCCCCAACTGACACCATTCATGCCCTCTTCCTTTCCGGTCGGTGGCGGTGGTTGTCCGCCGGGAGTTGTCGGGTGGCACTGGTGCGTGTGTGATGCGTTCTGTGCCGCATTTCGTTCTGGTTTCAGCCCCAGCTGACGCCGTTGTTCATGGCGGCCTACTCCTCTCCGCTGCTGGTCCGGTCCGCCGGATTTTTCTGAATTCGTACGGATATGACCCAAAAAGGCCATATATGAGCAATGGGTTCGCGCATACGGTTTGGTCACAACGGGACGTCGGCGTTCTTGTCACTATCTGTAGGCAAGAGTCCGAGGTGTCGTGCGACGGGCTTGGGCGGCTATCGAAGAGGTCTTTTGTGTTGAGCAACGAACCGTGACTAAAAAGATAGCCAAATCAGGACCGAATACAACTAAATACACCATTTCGGTTACCTACTGTTAGGGTATGGGCGTATCTGTCGCGCTCACACCGTGGTCTTCGTGGCGGTCGACAGCTCGTCCCCGTACGCTTGCCGGTAACTGATGGTGTTCGCCGTCCCGTGGGGCACGCCGCCTTGGCGTGCCGGCTTCGGCACGGCCGGGCGGACGGGACGCCCGGCGCGGTGCGCGGGATGCGCTGCTCGTTCGTCGAAGCAGATCCAGATGGTTCCCGGTGAGGCCCGTATCTCGCCGATTGAAGATCGACTCAGGTTCTCCGCCCGTGCGTGGCGGCCCGGGGGGAAGCCGGCCCGTTGACGCGCCACAATGGAGGTCGTGTCACTCGCCACCGCCGCACCCGAAGACGTCCTGGACGCCGACGAGATCGCCGAGCGCGACCGGCCCTGGGTCACGATCGTGTGGAACGACCCCGTCAACCTGATGTCGTATGTGACTTATGTCTTTCAGAAGCTGTTCGGTTTCAGTCGGGAAAAAGCCAAGGCCCTCATGCTCGACGTGCACCACAAGGGACGGGCCACCGTCTCCTCCGGCACCCGGGAGGAGATGGAGCGTGACGCCACCCGTCTGCATGCCTACGGTCTGTGGGCCACGGTCGCGCAGGACTGAAGGGCCATCGGAAACACCCGGTCGGGTGAAGTGCCGCGCGCCGCGAGTCGGTGTCGGCCGCTGCGCTGCTGGAGGGTCGAAGGCGGCGCGATCATGCTTCTTTCGCGCTGCCGGGGGCCCAAGTCCCCAGATTGCTGTGTGGGTACCACCGGTCGACCGGACTCCGGCCCATGTCCCGGCGAGTCCGGTCGATCACCTGGTCGATCACCTGGTCGATCACTGCTGACCTTGGTTGGGAGAGCGTGTCCAACGGATTCAGTCGTACCGAGGACGGCATCGAGATAGTCCTCGGTCCGCTTCAGGCGACGTTGCTGGTCGAGCTGATCAGTCAGATCGACGCGCTGCTGGAGCCGCCGCCGGTGGCCGACCCGCTGGAGGCGATCGTCGGCCTGCGGGCCGTGCCCCCGGCACCACCGGACGATCCGGCGGTGGCCCGGTTGCTTCCGGAGGCCTATCCGGACGACCCGGACGCCGCCGCGGACTACCGCCGCCGCACCTCCGACGACATCCGTGCGGGCAAGCGCGACGCCGCTCGCCGGGTGCTGGCCACCGTCCCGGCCACGGGTGGCCGAGCATTGCTCGACGACGACGCCGTCCAGGACTGGTTGATCACTCTCAATGACCTGAGGCTGGTTCTGGGCACCCGTCTCAACCTGACCGATGATGTCTCGGCCGATGCCCTGTACGAGGTCGAAAGCCAGGACCCGCGCCGACCCGTGGTCGAGGTGTACCTGTTCCTCGGCGACATGCAGGACCAGCTTGTCCACGCTCTGCTGTGACACGACCTGCGGTGATCCAGACGTCCGGCGGCGTGGCACCGAGGACCGCCAGGCGGGCAAAATCAGATCATGGGCAGGCATTCTTCGCCATGTAAGCGTGATCGTGGCTCGTGCTGGATGCCACTCGTCGTACCGTTGGCCCGTGCTGCGCATCGATCGAGCCGTGTACGAGGCCATCATCACCCATGCCCGGCGGGACCATCCCGACGAGGCCTGCGGGATCGTCGCGGGCCCGGCCGGATCGGACCGTCCGGAGCGGTTCGTGGCCATGGAGAACGCGGAGCGGTCACCGACGTTCTATCGGTTCGACTCCATGGAGCAGCTGCGGGTCTGGCGCGAAATGGACGACCAGGACGAAGAGCCGATAGTGATCTATCATTCGCATACCGCTACCGAGGCATACCCGTCCCGCACGGACATCTCGCTGGCCTGGGAACCCGGTGCCCACTACGTCCTGGCCTCGACCCGTGACCCCGAGCGGATCGAGTTCCGGTCGTACCGCATCATCGACGCAGTCGTGACAGAGGAGCCTGTGGAAATCGTCTGACTGTTCGCGACGTTGTGCCGGGTGCCGCGCGTAGCCGGAACACACCTATGACAGGACCCGGTACGAGACGGATCGCCTCGGGGCACGGCACCGGCAGCCGGGGCGACAGACCGGGTGGTCTGTCGACATGCTGTCGCACCAGGGACGATGGATGTCGGATGGCTCGACCACGTACCGCGGCCCGAGCAAGACGGAAGAGCAAGCCGGAGCAAGACGGAGAGGAGCACCATGGCAGTCCAGGTCCGCGTGCCGACGATCCTGCGTAGCTACACGGGCGGGTCCAAGGTCGTCGAGGGCGTAGGGGACACGCTTGCAGCGTTGTTCATCGACATCGACAGCCGCTTCCCGGGTCTGCGGGGCCGGCTTATCGCCGACGCCGGCGAACTGCACCGCTTTGTGAACATCTACGTCAATGACGAAGATGTCCGCTTCCTCGGTGGTCTCGACGCAAAAATTGCCGACGGCGACAATGTGACCATCCTCCCCGCCGTCGCCGGCGGCTGCGCCGTCATGCCGGCGACTTCGGGCGTCTGACAGGCGGGCCGGAAGAGCTCATGCGTTTCGACTCCCTGATGGACTCGGTTGGCCGTACCCCCCTGGTCGGCCTTCCCAGGCTTTCGCCGTCGCCGGACGTCCGGCTGTGGGCCAAGCTGGAGCAGGACAACCCCACCGGCTCGATCAAGGATCGAGCCGCGCTGTGGATGATCACGGACGGGGAGAAGCGTGGTCTGCTCACTCCCGGCGCCACCGTCCTCGAACCGACGTCGGGAAACACCGGCATCTCACTGGCCATGGTCTGCCGCCAGCGTGGCTACCGGCTGATCTGCGTGATGCCGGAGAACACCTCGACGGAGCGGCGGCAGCTGCTCACGATGTGGGGTGCCGAGATCGTGTACTCGTCCGCGACCGGCGGCTCCAACGAGGCCGTCGCCGTGGCCAAGCGGCTGGCCGCCGAACATCCCGACTGGGTGATGCTCTATCAGTACGGCAACCCGGCGAACGCGCAGGCGCACTACGAAACGACCGGTCCGGAACTCCTTGAGGATCTTCCGTCCATCACCCATTTCGTCGCGGGCCTGGGCACCACCGGGACGCTGATGGGTACCGGACGTTTCCTGCGCGAACGGGTCCAGGGCATCCGGATCATTGCCGCGGAGCCCCGGTACGGCGAGATCGTGTATGGCCTTCGCAACATTGACGAGGGGTTTATCCCCGAGCTCTACGACGAGAGCGTGCTCACCACTCGTATCTCGGTAGGTCCAAAAGAGTCACTGCGGCGGACCCGGCAGATGGTCGAGGAGGAGGGGATCTTTGCCGGGATCTCGACCGGTTGCATCCTGCATGCGGCACTGATCGAGGCGGACAAGTGCGTGCGCGCCGGGCAGCGTGCCGACATCGCCATCGTCGTCTGTGACGGAGGGTGGAAGTACCTGTCCACCGGCGCATATGCGGGCACGCTAGAGGAGGCCGAAGCCGCACTTGAGGGTCAGCTCTGGGCGTGACCGGGGACCTGGCGGGAGCGGTCCCGTCGGCGTACCCGGCAGCGATGTGGCAATGATCATAATTTTTCTTCCACGTCTCAGGATGTGCCCTGATGTGCCCTGATGCACCCCGATACCGATTCGTCCGGGCTGTCCAAAATTCGACATGAGTTTCGTGACCACTGCCACAGGGTCGGAACCGGATTTCGGGCTTAGTCTGATCGCTCATGAGCGGCGCGCCCATCGGGGTATTCGGCAGCGCAGGCGGCAGTCATGCCGTCGCGACCGTGATCCCCGATCAGCTCCCAATCGAACCCCTCCACTTCGCCGGTGACCGGCGAAGCGTTTCGGGCCGAGCGCAACCGGTGGCTGTGGTTGCCACGCCCGCACGAGCCGCGGCCTGCCCCACGGTCCCGTCCCGGTTGCGTGCACTCGGGGCGCGTCACCGCACCCGAGCCGGTGAGATGATCTCTGTGCCCACCGGCCGGTCCGCAGCGTCCGGATCACCGAAGGCAGCGCGATCATGTTTTTCTCGCGCTGCCGGAGGCCTGAGTCCCCGGGTTATGGAGCGCGGCGGCAGGGCTGGTGTGATCGCGCACGCTGCCCGTGGCGTCCACGCGGGCGTTGCGCCCCCGACGTCTTCCCGCCTGCCGGTTTTCCAGGGTGCGGCCGGCTACCGGCCCGCCCCTGGGGATCAAGAAGAAGGTCGCGGCTCGAGGAGTCGGTTGTTCCGCGGCTGGATCAAGGCTTGTCCGGCGCTATTTCAAGAAGTCGATGTGTACACATTGATCCCGATTTCTACTACCCATCACCTTTTGTTGACCGGCGTCATCGGCTTTGTCATGGGAGAGGGCGTCACATTGACGAGTAGCGCAGAAACCGCGAAGAACGACTACCGGCAGTCCGGCCGGCGCAGAGCGCTCGATGATCCGGGCCTGCCCGGATCGGTCCACCGCCGGCGCGTGGCGGCCGGCCCGCGGCCTGTGCCGGTGGTATCGATGGCATCGGCGGTGGCCCGATGAAGCTCACCATTCTGGGTTGTTCGGGAACCTATCCGGGGCCCCGGTCGGCATGTTCGTCCTATCTGGTGGAGTCCGACGGCTTCCGGCTGGTGCTGGACGCCGGGAACGGGTCCATGGGCGAGCTGCAGCGGCACTGCGATCTGCGGGACATCGACGCGTTGCTCGTCTCTCACCTGCACGGTGACCACTGTCTCGATCTCGTGGTGAGTTCCTATGCCCGCCGTTACCATCCCGAGGGGATGCCTCCCAAACTGCCCGTCTACGGGCCCATCAACACCCAGGAAAGGCTGTGCGCGGCATTCGAGCGCTGGCCGGAGGATTCCCTCGCCGACATCTACGATTTTCGGACGATCAGCCCTGGGCGGCTGGACGTCGGTCCGTTCCGGATCGATCTGGAGAGGGTGGCGCACCCGGTCGAGGCATTCGGGATGCGGGTGACCGCGCAGGGGCGTTCCCTGACGTACTCCGGTGACACCAGCGCCTGCGACGAGCTGGTGCAGCTTGCCCGGGACACCGACCTGTTCCTTTGTGAGTCGGCCTTCCTCGACGTCCCGGACAACCCGCCCGGCGTTCACCTGTCGGGACGTGAAGCGGGCGAGCACGCCACCAAGGCGGGGGTGGGCCGTCTCGTGCTCACCCACCTCGTGCCGTGGGGAGACGCCGAACGCAGCCGCGAGGAGGCAGCCGGTGCCTTCGACGGTCCGTTGACCCTGGCCGAGACCGGAGCCGTCTACGAAATCTAGGACGCCTGTCTTCCGGATGGCGGTTTTCGGATGTCGCCGCGGGCGAAGATCCGGAAGGCTCAAGTCCTGGGGTTACTGATCCGTGGACCTGGGGTGGCGTGGCCCGGCATGGCTGCCGGGCACGCCTGACAACCCAGGTCCGCCGGCGGGACGTTTGCCGGCGGGACGTTTCGCCGGTGCGGCGTTCGTCTGCCGGACGTTTTCGCACGATTCGCCGGTGACATCCGGTTGAACCTGACCGGTGCTGGGGTGCGTTTGCCCGGTAAGGTCAGTCGTCGTGAGACGTTCCGATGACAGGACATCCGGTGAGCTCCGCCCGGTGATGATTGTTCGCGGCTGGCAGGACCATGCTGAGGGCTCGGCTCTGATCGAGTTCGGGCGGACGCGGGTGCTGTGTGCCGCCTCGGTCACCGAAGGCGTCCCGCGTTGGCGTAAGGGCAGCGGGCTGGGCTGGGTGACCGCGGAGTACTCGATGTTGCCGCGGGCGACGAACACCCGCAATGACCGCGAGTCCGTGCGGGGGCGCATCGGTGGCCGCACCCATGAGATCTCCCGGCTCATCGGCCGCAGCCTGCGTGCCTGTATCGATCTCAAGACCCTGGGCGAGAACACGATCGCGATCGACTGTGACGTCCTGGTGGCTGACGGCGGTACCCGTACCGCATCCATCACCGGCGCGTATGTCGCGCTGTCGGACGCGTGCGGGTGGCTCGGCCGTCCGGACGCCCTGATCCGCAGTGTGGCGGCGGTCAGCGTCGGAGTCGTCGGTGGCCAGCCGGTGTTGGATCTCGCCTACGACGAGGACGCCGGTGCCGACACCGACATGAACGTGGTCTGCACCGGTGACGGCGGCTTCGTCGAGGTGCAGGGGACGGCCGAGGGTGTGCCGTTCGACCGGGTGATGCTCGACCGGTTGCTCGACCTGGCCGTCGGTGGGTGCGCGCAGCTGACCGAGATCCAGCGGGTGGCGCTGGAGGGTCCGCGGCCGGTTCCCTCCGGTGGGGCACGGTCGGCCGCCGGCTCGTCCGCCCGGTGACCCGTCCACCCGATGAATGGGCTGTGGTGAGTGGGTCCACGCACAGGGAGTCCGCGGGCAGCGGGCCCGGCGAAGGCGAGCTCGGTGAGAGCGGGCCTGGTGAGAGCCGGCTTGGTGAAGGCCGGCTCGGTGAAAGCTATCTCGGTGCAGGCGGGCCCGGTGAAGGTCGGCTCGTTGAAAGCCGGGATGCGCCTCGGCGGGTGGTGCTGGCCAGCCGTAACGACGCCAAGCTCGTCGAGCTGCGCCGCATCCTCGCGGTGGCCGGACTCGCCGTCGAGCTCGTGGCGTTGCCGGACGGCCCGGACGTCCCCGAGACCGGCGCCACCTTCGCCGAAAACGCTCTGATCAAGGCCCGGGACGCGGTGCGGGTGACCGGCCTGCCCGCGGTCGCGGACGATTCAGGTCTGGCGGTCGATGCACTGGGCGGTATGCCCGGGGTGCTGTCCGCCCGCTGGTCCGGGCCGTTGCCCGGTGCCGGTCGGGCCGAGCGGGACGCCGCCAACAACGCGCTCGTGCTCGCCCAGCTGGCTGACGTCCCCGAGGAGCGCCGAGGTGCCGCCTTTGTGTGCGCGGCCGCGGTGGTGACACCGGATGGCGCCGAACAGGTCGTACACGGACAGATGCGCGGGCGGCTGTTGCGAGTACCCCGCGGGGACGGCGGTTTCGGCTACGACCCGCTGTTCCTGCCTGACGGGCAGAACCGGACCAGCGCGGAGCTCAGCCCGGCGGAAAAGGACGCCATCAGCCATCGGGGACGGGCCTTCGGCCAGCTCGCGGGCGTCCTGCGGGAGCTGTTGGCGATCTGACGGCTGCCGCGCGGTGTCCCACCGCGCTGTCCGGCTGTCCCACCGCGCTGTCCGGCCGCTCTACTCGCGTCGTCCTGTCCGTTCGCATCGTGCGGCTGCCGGGCATGTCCGAAGCGTTTTGTGAGATCTTCCGGCGCCGGGTATCCAAACACTTTCCGTGACTGAGTCCCCAACGCTGAGCGGACGGCGGCGAAATCCGGCAAAAGATGTGGCTGTGGAGCGCATCAAACCGGGTACATGGATGCCAATCGCCGTGTAAGCTGGAACTACCTGTAATCGATCAGTGACTATTTGCTATCGGCAGGGTAGGTTAAGGACGCGGCTGAGGTGTCCGGGTCGTTCCCATCCGTCCCCGACTCGTGACACCCCAGTCGCGTCCTCGATCACCCTTGGTTGTTGGGCTCCGGCCGGCCGCCGATGTGCCCCTTCCGCGTCACCGGAAGCTCCGGTCCCTGAAGTCGGCGAGTCCCTAAGTCCGCGACTTCCTGAAGTCCCGGAGTCCCCGAGCCATCCTGGGCGTTCACTCCACATTGGAGAACCGGTACGGTGAACCGCCATTTCTCGACGATGCGGAGCATCACGAATGACGCAGAGCGTCATGCAAGTCTGGCAGAGCGTTATGCCGAGCTGGCCGGGTCGGCATAGACCACTGGTTCTTGTGTCTGCTGTCCGGGCCGTGTAATCGCCGGTTGACGGTCAGCCGGTGGGGTCGCCGGTCACCGTCCGGTCACCGTCCGCCAGCTGGTGATGGTCGTCCACGTCGATCACCTGCCGGATCTCCGGATTCGCCCCCTGCCGGATCTCCGGATTCGCGCACAGCACCGCGGCCGGCCACCACCGTTCGACCACGTCCTGGACGGCGTCCAGGTCGAACTGATCGTCGACATGGGCCAGCGCCGCCCGGAACTCCGCCTCGAACGCGGCCCGCTGGTCGGCGTCCAGAGCGGCGTGCACCGCGGACCCCGTCTTGTCCACCCGGATCCGCACCCCGTCCAGCGGGGCCGTCACGTCCGTATCAGCCATGTTTCCATTGTCGCGGTCCGGTCAGCCGCACCGCGGACGGGGCATACCACGCTCTCACCGTGATCGTAACCGAGCTCGTGGTCCACCCTGTCCAGATGAACCTGGACGCCGGTGAGGCGCGCGGTCGGTTTGCCGCCGCCAGGGTCGCTCGGCTCGCCACTGCGGACGCGGCCGGGCAGCCGCATCTGGTGCCCGTGACCTTCGCGCTCCACGACGACGCGATCGTTACCGCAGTGGACTATAAGCCCAAACGGTCGGCGGCCCTCAAACGCCTGGCCAATATCGCGGTCAATCCACGAGTCAGCCTGATCGCCGATTACTACGTCGAGGACTGGAAAGCGCTGTGGTGGGCGCGCGCCGACGGAGTCGCCCGCATTGTTGCGGACGGATCCGCCGCGGACGGATCCGCCGCGGACGGATCCGCCGGCGAGAGAT
>NZ_CAAAFT010000117.1:17325-19770 GCF_900634765.1 Candidatus Protofrankia californiensis
CCGCCGCGGACGGATCCGCCGGCGAGAGATCCGCCTGGCATGACGCAATTGACCGGCTGGTGGCGAAGTACAGCCAGTACCAACAGCGTCGACCGGCCGGCCCGGTCATCCTGATCGACGTCCACCACTGGTCCGGCTGGGCTTACACCCCCGGATAACGCTCCAAGATCCCCTGCGGGTTCGCGAACGGATAACCGTACCTGTCGCGGCACAGCGTGACAGATCCCTCGACATACCGCATGCCGCGGGATCCCCGTGAGCAGGTGCGCTGATCAGTGGGTGATTGGCTTCCCGTCATCGCCGAGTGCGTTGCGGATGAGTGGGCCAGGGCGTTCGACCAGCAGGCTTATCAGACGCTCGAGTTCACCGTCCGGGTCACCGGTGAAGCCGCTGTGTACAGGTGACGTCTGGACGATTGTGCTGCGCGGCGCTGTCAGCCAGCGGAACCGTTCGCCAGCTGACAGCGACCCTGGCGCACCCGCCTGCGCACCACCGGCGCAGACCCGTTGCAGCGCGTCCAGATGGGCCGCTATGACAGCGTGGTCCAGATAGGGATCGAGTGCGGTGAGCCGGTCGGAGTCCAGTGCGTGCCTGGCGGCCAGATAACCGGCCCGCTGGCACCACAGCACGATACCGACGTTGACGTATTCGCCACGTTCAACCCGGGGCACGACCCGGATGACCGCGTACTCGAACAGGTCAGCCACGGCTGTCTCCGGGCCGGTTGTCCCCGCAACGGTCGGGGACTGTCGGGCTGGTGATATGGGCGTGACCGGGCCGAGGGGGCTGTGGCCGGAGCCACTCCGGCGGTCCCGTCCCGCGGTTCGACCGGGTCGGACGGTCCGTTGCCAGCATTGTGGTGACCCACGGGCGGCTGCCGCTGACCCGGGTGTACAACCAGTCGACATAGCGTGAGGCATCGGCCTCAAACCAGCCATCGGGCACCAGCGCAAGCACGTTACGCAACAGTTCCTCGGTCACCGCGGGGGCAAGGGCCGCGTCAGCGGCTGGCAAGGTCACCGCCAGGTCCCCGGCGGCCGGGAGCAGGACGTGTTCGTCCCACCGGGGCAGGGCGCGGTCGAGCGCGCCCGTTGCACGCGTCCAGTCGTGGTGCGGGTAGAGCGCGGCGCCATGGTCGATCAGCCACAGCCGGTCGCCCCAGAGCAGCAGGTTCGGGTTCCGCCAGGACCGGTCGACGTTCAGGACGAGCGCGTCCAGCCACAGGACGCGGGCTGCGTGGCTGGCGTCCACCGCGAACGCCAGCGGGTCGTAGGTGATCGAGCCGGGCAGGTAGTCCATACCGAGGTTCGCTCCGGGGCTCGCGCGCAGCAGCTCCTGGATCTCCTGGTCGGGCTCGACCCGGCCGAGCTCCGGATCGACGTCGATGACGACCAGCTCCGGTACGGCGAAGCCGAGGGCGCGGGCCAGTTCCCCGGCGACGACCTCGGCGAGCAGCGCTTTGACTCCCTGGCCGGCGCCGCGGAACTTCACAACCCAGGTTCCGAGGTCATCGGCCTCCATGAGACCGGGCAGGCTGCCGCCTTCACGCAGCGGTGTCGCGTACCGCGTGGCGGTCACATTCCGAAGCACGCCCGCCAGTCTTCCACCCGACCACCCAAGTGCCACGAAGTGGATCAGAACCTCTGGACGCGGACCCCTTCACCTCGAGGTTCCATACGGTTGACTCCTCGGACGGACGTGCCCAGTAGACGGACGTGTGGAACAGACCGTCGGACTGTCACGCCTCCAGGCATCTTGACGCGACAAATTAGCATATCGCTTACGCGAGCGACCCTATTAAATTGCCTACGACTTCCCTGAAGAATGCACTGTCGGTGTCCGGTGTGACGATTGTCACCAGCGTCAGTCTAGAACCGACAACAGTTGCACCGTATCGCTCGAATTTGAACTGAGCATCCTGAGTGTACGGATCGCTGGTTACTTCGACCGAGAAGACGCGGACTGGAGACGGTTGGTAGAGAATAGTGAGTGGACCTTCTACCGAACCTGGTATCTGGTAGCCGTGCTCGTCCCAAGCGGTTTCCATGTCAGCATCTCGTACGATCAGAATTTCGCCCTCTTTGGCTGGTACCGATGCACGCGCATCCGGCCAGTCAACGAAGTCGGTGCAGTCGGCTCCAGTGATGGCAACGCGCATATTCAACCATCGGGTAGCCCATCGGTCGAGAAATTTTGTGATAGCAGGCCCGGGTGTCTGTGCAGTTATTAATACTGTATCGGATCCGCTAATCACAATATCCCCCACTTTGCGGTCGACCCGATATAATCGACCTGCGATCGCGGAATCTCAATACCTCCAGAAATTGAAAATATATGGGCACCTCGTCCTCCGCGCAGTGGAACAAGCCGGTCCCTTGCGACGGAAAACTTGATAGTATATTCGGATTTTTCCCTCATAAGTCCCAGTTTTTTAAATGAATTTGG
>NZ_CAAAFT010000117.1:20272-23364 GCF_900634765.1 Candidatus Protofrankia californiensis
CCTAGACGAATCATCCGGGCTTAAATCAGTAAAGAAGGGTCCGGATCCATTCTTCGACGCGCCCGGCTTGATGTGGTATGGATTACTGCCACGTATAGCATTGTATCCAACCCTGTCAGTGTAATGATAGACAGTTACCTTATATGGTGCGAGGCCGAGAGGGTCGAGCCAGCCGAGGGGATTGGGGACGTAGGTGTGGGGGTCGGTGGAGTCGTAGCGGGTGGTTTCGGGGTCGTAGTAGCGGAAGTAGTTGTAGTGGGCGCCGGTTTCCCGGTCGTGGTACTGGCCGGGGAACCGCGGGGGGCAGTCGATGTCACCACCGTTGGTGGGTGCTGGGTTGGCGCCCCACAGGGTGGTCCGGGCGTGCCAGGCGAGCTCGCCGTCGGGGTCGACGAGGTCGGTGGGGGTGCCGACGAGGTCGGTGACGATGGCGTGGAACCGGACATCGAACCACGCCTGGTCGGCGCCGTCGCCGACGCTTCTGCCAGCATGATCACCGACAGCATGGCCGGTACCAGCGTGGGCTGAGTCAGCGTGGTCACCGGGGATCTGGTCGGCATGCCCGTCTGCGGTGTGGTCGGAGGTGGCGGCACCGTGTGTGGCGACATTGCCGGTGGCGATGTCGTTTCCGGCCTTCCCGTCTACAGCTGTGCCATCTGGAGCTGGAGCTGTGTTATCTGTGACCTTGATGGTTAGGTGACATTCGGACTGGATGAGGGGGCGGAAGCCGCCGGGTGCCCAATTCCAGGTGGTGACGCGGGCTGCTGGGTCGTCCCTGACCGTGCGGTGCTGTTCGGCGAGCACAACACCGTCCCAGACGAAGTCGACTCGCTCGGCCACACCACCGTCATTGCCGGCACCCGTGGCGCCACCGTCGTTGACAGTGTTATTGGCGGTGAGGTGCTGTTTGGCGATCCGCCGGCCGAACGGGTCGTACCGGTAACGCCAACGCTGGCCGTCCGGTGTGGTCACACCGGTCAGCCGGTCGTCGGCGTCCCAGGTGTACCGCCAGGTACGCGGCTTCGCCGACAGCCGCTTGTGCTGGCGCAGCGTCACCCGACCCTGACCGTCGTGTTCGTAACGGACACCGCCAGCGCGGCGGAGCAGCGTGCCGGCGTACTCCCGTCCGCCCTGCGCGGCGGTGTCCAGCCCGTCGCGGCCGTCGTGCCCGTCGTGTGGCGGGGGCAGCGGCCAGGACGCGTCGGTGATGTTCCCCGCCGTGTCGTAGGCGTAGCGCTCCTGCCAGTCGGTGCCGTGGACTGCATCTCGCGGCCGGCTTCGTCGCAGGTGAAACGCACGGTCTCACCGGCGCCGTTGGTGCGTTCGACGAGCTGGCCGGCCGCGTCATAACCGTAGGCCAGCACGCGTCCGTTGAAGTCGGTCTCTCGCACGAGGTTCCCGGCAGCGTTGTAGTCGTACCGTCAGACCAGCCGCAGCTCGGTGTCGTAGGCGAAGGCCAGCTGCGCCCCGTCCGGACCGGTCCGCGCGGCGGGAAGGTCGAAGTGCGTGGCCTCGGTGCGGGTCACCAGCCCGGCCGCGTCGACGTGCTCGACGAGGTTGCCCTCCCCGTCGTAGGTCCAGCGCTCGACGGCGCCGCCCGGCAGAGCGCGGGAAGCAATCTTGCCCTCGATCGTCCAGGTGAACCGGGTTACCCACCGATCGGGTCGGTCACGGCGACCACGCGACCGCAGGCGTCCCGCTTGTAGGAGGTGACCACGCCGAGCGGATCGGTCTCGGCAAGCTTACGCGCGTAACAGTCCCACTCGTAGGTGGTGACATGGTCGAGCGGATCGACCTGCCGCTGGAGCTGCATTGTGTCGTTGAAATGGTACTCGGTGGTGTGACCCAGCGAGTTGGTCTCCACCGTGACATAGCGGGCCGTGTCGTAGATGATCGCCCCGTCGAGGCAACCGGCGGAGCCCGCGGTGCACACCATCCGACCGGCGTCGTCGTAGGTGTAGACGTACTCGGTGCCGTTGCGATCCGCCCAGCAGATCATGTGCCTGTCGGAGTTGTAGTCGAACCGCGATGGCCGGCCCTAGGAGTTGACGACCTCAGCGAGCCGTCCGCGAGGTCCGCCGCGCTCAGGACGCCGCATGAAGGACGAAGAAAATTGATCAGCTGGAAGCCACATCTCCCGGGAACGAAGCGGATGTGCCACCGGTGTTTTCCTGAGTCAACGACCAGCCGCCGGAGCGCAGGAAGAACTCGAGCCCTTCGAGATCAACATCGGATAGACCATCCATACCGCGCCGGGCCGCTTGGAGGGACTCTGGGGTGCCGAGCCGAACAAGAGCCCCAATAACGAAGTACGCGAGCGACGCAGCATGAAAAATACGCAGGCTACGCATTTCGGGTGAACGCGCGAGAGATTCTAGGACACCAACGAGTTCCGGTTCTTTTTCCAATCTTCTCCCAAGAGCAATGATTGCGTTACCACGATCGATTACACCATGACCATCCGTGATAATAGCAAGGAGCTCGTCGGTCGACTTTCCGTCGAACTGAGGATTTTCGTCAAACATGTTTAAGCGCCTCCGTGGGGATCACCCAGATAGTGGCTCCGTTCTTCCTCCAGTGAATGTCGAAGGATATCAGCGGACTCGTAATCACCGATGGACTCTGCGTATTCAATCTCCACCGTGTATGCGCGTTCCTCCATCTCGTACGCGGCACGCGGATCGGACATGTGACCCTGGTATCCAAGCCAACCCGCGGCCTGGTCATCGCGCAAGTGCTGCATTTCGTGCCGAAGGGCTCCGATTGAACTGTCAGAATCAAGCATCAGCTGACCCGGACGGCCAGCGACAGTTTCTGGAGCATAGCACATAGCACCTTTACGGATTCGAACCTCCACTCCTGCATTGCGAGCCTCTTCGAGTGAGGTCTCCCATTCAACGGGATGGGTCTCACGTGCTGTCCCCCAACGCCTAAGCGGATCACGGTCCGCATGGCGAAAGGCCAGCAAAGTTGACGACGGACTGGCAAGACTATTCCGGACTTCGCGTGCCTGGCGGAGGGCTGTGCCGCGGAGGGTGCGCAGTCCGGCGCCGACGAGCTTCACGCCCTCGCCGCGTGCCAGCCCACGGCCC
>NZ_CAAAFT010000117.1:23389-24420 GCF_900634765.1 Candidatus Protofrankia californiensis
GCGGAGGGCTGTGCCGCGGAGGGTGCGCAGTCCGGCGCCGACGAGCTTCACGCCCTCGCCGCGTGCCAGCCCACGGCCCAGCGCGGCGGCGGTACGTCCCAGCCGGGCGACGCTGACGACACCCCGCCCACCCGGAATGAGACCGAGGGCATCCAGGCCGAGCTGACCTAACGACGCCTGACCGCGCGCGTACTTCGCCAACGTGTCGGAGAAGGCCGCCGCGCCCGCTACCAGAGCGATCGCGACGAGCGCGAGCCCGATCGGCCCGGAGATGAACATCGCGACGACGCCCGCGACCAGAGCGACATTGCGGCAGAGGTCGACGAAGCCGTCCCAGGACCGGAACGGCGCGGACACGGCGTTCCAGGCCTTTGCGTACCACGGCTTGTTCTTGATCCCGCTGCTGGCGAGCGCCTGCTCGATGTCGCGGGCGCAGGTGTGTGCCGCCTGCCCGCGTAGCTCTGCCGCGTCCTGGGCCAGTCGCCGCGCCCGGGCCCGGTCGGCGCTGGCCGCCTGCCCGCGGTGGGCGGCCAGCCGGACCTGCTCGGCGAGGTCGTGGGCGTCCCACCCCGCCGTCACGGAGCTGATCGAGGCGTCGCTGAGCTCGGCCCGCGGCCACAACCGCAACTCCCGGTCGGGCGGCAGCACCCGGACCTCACGCAGCGCTGCCTGGTAGCGGTCGTTAGCATCCAGACCCTGCCGCAGCGCACCGCCCGCCCGCGTCTTCGCCTCGGCAAGGCCGGTCGAATAGGTGAACAGCGCCTCACCGCACCCGCGATAGGCACGGGCGAGCTTGGCCAGTTCGTCGGGCAGTTCGACGAGCGCCTCGGTGAACCGGGCAGCGTAGTCGCCGGTCATCCGCAGATCACCGCCACCACCCGCGATGACACGCAGCCGGGTGGTGTTGCTTTCGGCACGCTCAGCCCGTTCCCGCAGCCGGGCGGCCATGGTCCGGACGGCGTCCGGGTCGCCTGGGGTCGGATCACCGTCCAGCTCCAGGACACCCCAGTCACTCACCGCTGTTCTCCCCG
>NZ_CAAAFT010000118.1:0-16636 GCF_900634765.1 Candidatus Protofrankia californiensis
CCGACAGGGGTCATCCCGGACACCTGGCCGCCGGACCGGCTCCACCCATGCCAGGCGGGCTTCACCCTCCGGCCCCGGCGTGCCAAGACCGCCGGGGTGTCGGGACCGGACGTTCCGCACAGCAGCCGGCCGCGCTTCCTCACAACCCCCGAACACGCGAAAAACTACGATCACTCCACCTTCGGCCGTCTATCTATTGGTGGTTTGTCGTGATCGGCTGTTGGGTTGGTTTATGGGGTTAGGCACGCCCTTGACCGGCGGCTAGCATGCCGAGCAGTGCGTGGATGTCCGGTGACGACGCTAGAACGGCGAAAGTGTGCATGATGAACTAAATTGTACGCAATGGCGCCGGCCGGCTACGGACCTGGCGTAGTGCGATGGGCCCGGACATCATGGGTCGTTGTTGCGGAGCCGGCTCGGCCGGCGGTACCGCTGGGCCGCTCTGCCTGGCCTGGGTTCGGGAGAGCCGTCCCGCCACACAGGTGGACCGCTGTCGGGGGCGTAGTAGCAACGGCCCGAAGCTGAAGATGCCGCGAGTTGTTCGATCTTGTGGGTTGTCTCCCGGGCTCACTGGGATCGCCGTACTCCAAGATCGTGCAATAGGCAGATTGCGCGAGGCCGTTGGGTGATCGGGGAAGAGCGGGTCGACGTGCCAGAAGCAGCGGCGGAGCCATGGGTGCCGCGCATGTTCGGCGAGGTCCTCGACGCAGCGCACGAGTATCGGATCTGTCATGGAATGTCGGAAATCTTCGAGGATGAGGCGATGGAACTCGCACTGGAAGCGCAGCGCGAGGTACGCGCCGAAATGCGCGCCGAGGGCATCCTTTAGAACGTGATGGGTGCGTCTCGTCCGTGTGGTCATCGACCCGCATGTCGTGGTCTCGGCCTTGATCCGGCGAACGAGTAATCCCGGGGCCGTCCTTGACGCGATCAGCAGTGGGGGACTCGCTCCGGTCATCTCACCGATCATGCTGCGGAGCTGGACAGGACCACGTCCAAAACCAAGTTTCGTCGCTACTTCACTCTCGGGAGGCGTGGGCCGTTCGCTGGCTCCTTGAGACCCCGGGGCACTGGCACGCCGACCTGCCGGCAGACCGTGCCCCGATCGGACACGATCCGAACGACGACTACCTGGTCCCCCTGTACCGGAGTGCCCGCGCCGACTGGATGGTCAGCGGAGATCAGGACGTGATCGAGTATGCCGAGACACTGGGCATCGTTGTGGTGAACCCCAGGCAGGCGGCCGAGGAACTCGCCCGGCTTCGTGAGGATCTCCATGGCCTCACTGTCGAGATTCACGCCGGAACCGCCTACGTCGAACCGCTGCGCGCCCCTCTCCGCGAGCTCGGAGCGCGCCTGTCCGTCCCGCTCGGTCACCTGCGCCAAGGTGAGCAACTGGTGCGGTACGGAACGGCCCCGGTTGAGGGGCAATCGGCGGGCGCCGACGGTCAGCAGCTGCCTGTAGAGGTGGCTGCGCTGGTTACCGCTCTGACTGACATGGCCCGCCCACGTACCCCTGCCGCTTTCCTTGCTGGCGACCGACACGAGCTGAACCAGCCTGGGCTGTACACACCTGGTGGGTCGACAACGTGGGCGCGGCCGATCCGGCTGCGGGCCTCGGTGAACCCGTCGCGCCCGGCCTGATCTATGCCGGGCAGGCAAGGGCGGCCCGGTGGCCGAGCGGCCGGACGTCCACCAGCACGCTCTGGACCCGGACAGCCGGGATGAACCTGGGTGGGTGGGCTGAATTCTTGACCCTCCGACGTACCTTCGCCGCCGCACTGCGGTCCGTTCTCGACCTGGTGGAGGAGGATGACCCGCCGCTCGTCGAGTGGATCGGGAGCCACCTGCGGGTCATCGCAGTACCGGTCGCCAACGCGGACGAGCTGGGCTGGCTGGAGGACGCCGTTCTTGACGCGCTTGACCCGCGCCACTCAACCTTCACGGTCGGCCGCCGAACACGTTCCGTAAGCGGGTGCGAGGACTCCGCAGCTCCAGGACGACTGACGAGGAGCAGGCAGACGGCAACCCGGACACCGAGCGTCCGTGACCAATGTGTGACCAGCCGGCCGAGACGATCAGGAAGGGGAGCGATGACCGAGCGTCTGACCTGGCCCCTTCCTGGTCATGATGTGCGGGAGGGGGGACTTGAACCCCCACGCCCTAGGGCGGCAGATCCTAAGTCTGCTGCGTCTGCCATTCCGCCACTCCCGCGCACGTGCCGTCAGGTACCGCGTACCGCAAGGTACGTACTGCAGGTACCACGTACCGCAAGGTACAGAGTAGCGATTGGTGGCCACGGGTCGTCCAGCCGTCTGTATCAGCCCCGGGCCGAACGGACGCCCCTGGGGGACGGACGGGTACCGGAGGGACGGACAGGCCCTGGAGGAAGAGTGGGGTAGACCGGCCGGGGTCGGGTCCTGGGGACGGACAGATTCCGGAGGGAGTGCGAGTACGACCGACCGGGTTGGGCGCTGTCGCCGGTGACCGCGGTCCCGCCCGTAGATCGCGGTCCCGTTGACAGGCGCCCGGGGGACGACCGGAACCACCAAGGCCCGGACCGCCGTCGGATGCGCCGTGCGCCGCCTGCCAGCCTGCTCCCGGCGCACCCGAGGTTTCCCATATACAGGCTGCCGGACCCGCTGCTGCGTGTGAAGGGGCCTGTGGCACGTGCGCTATGTCACTTTGGCGACTGTTTCGGGGGCCGTTCTTCTACCTGGGGTTCGCGAAGATACCCGGGGTCGGCGAAGGCCGATCTGCCGAGCGTCGAACCGGTTGCGCTGCCAGGTTCGCGAAGGTGCCTGGGGTCGGCGAAGGCCGGCCGGTCGGCCGATCACACGATCACACGATCACGCAGCGAGCCGGTGAGCCGGCCGGCGGGGCCACCGCCTGGCCGCCTCACCGGCTGCCGGTCAGCCGGGGTCAGCCGGCCAGGCCGAGATCTCGGATGATTTTGGCGACGTGGCCGGTCGCCTTGACGTTGTAGAGCGCCTTCTCGATCTTCCCGTCGGGGTCCAGGACGAAGGTCGAGCGGATCACGCCCAGGGTCTTCTTGCCATAGAGCGTTTTCTCGCCGTACGCGCCGTAAGCGGCGAGCACGGCCCGCTCCGGGTCCGACAGCAACGGGAACGTCAGCTTCTCGTTGTCGCGGAACTTCGCGAGCTTCGCGGGCTTGTCGGGGGAGATCCCGAGCACGTCGATGCCGGCGTCGTCCAGCAGCGCGAGATTGTCCCGGAAGTCGCATGCCTGTTTGGTGCACCCGGGCGTGGAGGCGGCCGGGTAGAAGTACACGACGACCCGGCGTCCCCGGTAGGACGACAGCGACACCTCGTTGCCGTCGGCGTCGGGGAGGGTGAAGTCGGGGGCGGTGTCACCGGAGGTGAGACGGACAACAGCGGCGGTCTCGGTCATGGCCGGAAGGTAGCCGGACGCGTCCAGTGCCGCAAACCCCACCCCCTGGCGAACCATCCCTGCGATGCCTGTCCGTCAGGACGCGACTGTCATGCCATCCGGAGCCGACCGTCATGCGGCCTGACCGTGACCGTCATGCCGCCGTCCGGACGCGGCTGTCATGGCGGGCCGCTCAGCGGCTCGACGCCCGCCAGTGTGGCAACGCCTACGAACGCGGCCGGATCCACCTGGCCGGCGGCCCATCTGCGCAGCTCGTTTATGATCAGTGTGGCGAGATCGACGTCTGCTTCGGCGTCCGCGTCGGCGTACACTATCGGATCGATCACGACGTCCATGATGACCAGGAACGTCCGGCCGTCCCCGACGATCCGTCCGCATCCCACCGCCCGGCCCGGCTCGTCCGCTGCCTCCACGCACAGCCCGGCGAGGCTGCCGTCGATGGCGTCCTCCGCCGCCTCGGGACCGGGGTCGGGCAGGCCGCCGGCGGTACGCAGCCGGCGGAGCTCCGCCACCGTCGGCATCCGGTGGACGACGATGAAGCCACCCACCGACAGCGACAGGGAGCGTGCGGTGGAGCCGTTCGTGCCCGGCGGTCCCGCCGCCGACTCGACGAGTGCTGGATGGGTGGTCACCGGACCGGGCCGGACCCCGACCAGCAGGGTGTCGACCGCCGTGCGCCTGTGATCGTCGGTCCGCAGCGGGCTCAGGATGCGGCCGGCTCGGCTGATCCGCAGGGGCGGGCCGCCAGCCAGGTCCGTCAGCAGTTCGTCGGCGTCGAGCAGGAGTTCGGGGTCGGCCGGGCCGGCGGTCCCGGGTCGCAGGTTCGCGCGATCATGCCCGAGTACCAGCAGTGTCCCACCTGGGACGATCGCGTTGACCGCGCATCGCAGAACGTTCCGCCGCTGCCCGGCTGGCAGGTGCAGGTAGCAGATGGTGACCAGATCGTAGGACGCCGGTGCCGGCGTCCAGTCCATGACGTCGGCGTGTATCCAGTCGGGGGTCACGTCGAAGCGGCGGGAGAGTTCGCGCGCCTTGCGGATCGCGACCTGGGAGAAGTCCAGTCCGGTGACCCGCCAGCCCTGGGTGGCGAGCCAGACGGCGTTGCGGCCCTCCCCGCAGGCGAGGTCGAGAGCGCGCCCCGGGGTGAGACCGGCGAGGTGCTCGATCACGACCTGGTTCGGCTCGGCGGTCCACAGCAGGCCGGTGCCGGCATGCCGGCGGTCCCACTGTGTGGCATCCATAGTCGCTATCTCACCTCGCGCAGGCGTGCCATGCCGCATCATGACCCCGGACGGGACGACATCCACGGGCCCGCTCGGACAGATGGCCGCGGTTTGTCACCGCTTCGGGCTGTCGCTACTTCGGACTGTCGCTACTTCGCCCCGCCTGGAGCCTCAGCCCGTGCGGAACCCCGGCCTGTCCGGCTATGTGACTGCGCGATGTCGGTCACCCGCTGGGTGCCGGCGCGGGGGTACCGGCGGCATTGTTCACCGCGGCGGTGAAGCCCTGGGGCGTCAGGGACTGCGGGGCCAGCCGCCGGCCGTTGACGAACACGGTCGGTGTGCCTGTCACGCCGCGTTTGGACGCGTCGTCCTCGACCTTCGCGACGTAGCCGTTGTACGTGCCGTTGTTCACCGCGTCGGTGAATGCGGGGGACGTCAGACCCACCCTGGTACCGAATTCCGTCAGCGTGTTGTTCCGATATCCACTGGTCCGCTCGGGCGGCTGATTGGTGTAGAGAATGGCATGGTATTCCTTGAATTTTCCTTCCTGAGCGGCGGCGGCAGCGGCGTTCGCCGCCCGGACGGACTCCGGTCCGAGGAAGGACATCATGTGATAAACAGCTTTGATCCGTCCGTCATCGATCAGCTGCTGGACGCTCGGGCCGAGCGAGGTCTCGAGTTCCTCGCAGATCGGGCACTGGAAGTCCTCGTAGAAGTCCACGGTGACCGGGGCGTCCGCCTTCCCGACGACGATCCCGTTGTCGGTGCCGGTCGCGGTCACCGGCAGCACCACGGGGGTGGATCCCGTCCGGCTGCTCTGGACAGCGAAGCCGATCACCGCGGCCACCGCGAGCACGGCCACGACCACCGATCCGACGATGACCCGCTGTCGCCGCTGTGCGCGGGCGGCTTCGGCGGCTCGAGCCGCGGCCGCCTTCTCCCGCCGGACGTCGCCGCGCCGAACGTCCTCCCGCCGGGCGTCGTTTCCGGCGCGGCGGGTGTCGTCCTGGGCGCGGTCGGGTCCCTGCGGGGAGGAGCCGCGCGGATGGCGTGCCGACCGCGGCCCGGCCGGGTTCCCGTCCGGCCGGTTCTTCCTCGTCCTTCTGGACGCGGTGCTCATCAGCTCTCCCGAAGTCCTTCAGTAGCTCGGGGACGTGGGCCTTCGGCCGCGCGAGAAAGTCATGATCGCGCTGCCTCCGGCCCTTCAGCGGCCTGCGGATGTGGGCCTCGTTCGAGGAGGCGGTCGACGGTCAGCGCACCGGCTGGCAGGCGCACCAGCAGGGCGCTCGCGACGAGCAGCAGGCCGTCCCGGACGATTTCCCCGGTGTAATGGGTGGGTGCGCCGGCGGTGAGGTCCCCGCCGGAGGAGAAACAGCCGCAGTCGATGCGCAGGCCCCGCGCGGCCGCCGAGGCGATTGCCGTGATGTAGGCGGCGAGCAGCAGTGCGGAGACGGCAGCGCTCACCCGCACCGCCAGTCCGGCGAGCAGCAGCAGGCCGAGCGCGATTTCCACGAACGGGACGGCGTAGGCGACCGGGTGCACGAGCGGTTCGGGCAGGATGCGGAAGGCCCGGACCGAGCGCACCATCCCCTGCGGGTCGCCGATCTTGAAAAGGCCGGCGGCGAGCCAGAGTGCCGCCAGGCCGAGGCGGACGATGGTGGACAGGACCCGCCCCATCCGTGGGCCGGCCGGACCGACCCCGGTGATCATCCGCCCGGCGGCTCCGGCGGCTGTCCGCCCGGTGGTCCGGGTGACGCTCCGCCCGGCAGGGTGCCCATCTGCCGGGCCTTCCGGCCCGGCGCTTTCCGTCCGCCGACTTCTCGTTGCTTCGACGGTGTCCTGCCCGACCGCCGCCTGCTGATTCGTCATTGTTTCACGTTGTCTTTCCCGTGTTGACCAGGATGGGGAGGTCATGGGCGTAGTCGGCGACCTGGGTTCCCGCGAGGTAGACGACCCTGGCCTTGTCGTCCAAGGTGAAGGCCATGACCTGCGTGCCGTGCGTGACGGTGAAGATGCCGCTGGGCTGACGTACCGGATCTTCCATCGGGATGCCGAGCGCGTCCGCCTGCACGCGTACCTGTGCCAGGGTGCCTCGTACACCGATGAAGGACGAGTCGAACTGGTTCAACCAGCGATTCAGCACGTCGCCGGTGTCCCGCTCGGGATCGGTACTGACGAACACTGTGGCGATCTGTGACCGGACCGGCGCCGGTACCGTGTCGAGGGCCGCTGCGATGTCGGCCATCGTCGTCGGGCAGACGTCCGGGCAGTGAGTGTAGCCGAAGAACAGTAACGTGACCTTCCCGGCCGTCCGGGAGCGCAGGTCGAACGGGGCTCCGGCGGTGTCGATCAGGTTCAGCGCGGGTTTGTCGATCGGCTGCGCGAGCGCCGTGCCACGCAGTCTGCTGGACGACCCGGAGTCGTCCACGATCGTGACCACGGATCCGCCACCGGAGGAACAGCCGGCCACGATGAGCGCGAGCGCTACCAGCGGTACGGCGAGCAACCGGCAGCGGCGGGCGGATGGAAGACGGGCGGATGGAAGAGAACTCGGCATGGCTCCTCGAAGTGACCCGGAGACCGGGCCTGCGGGACCTGCCGGATCGGCTTCCGGACCCCCGGATGCGAAAAGAAGCATGATCGCACTGCTTTCGGCCTTCTGGCGGGCAGGTGGACTTAAGTGGACTGACGGATAAGCCCGGCTGCTCGGTTCCGCCCTCGGCCGCGTCGGGCGTCCCGGGCCGTGTGCCCGGCAGCGCCTGTCGGTGCAGTCTCCGAGCCGGAACGGGCGAACGGAACGAGATGGGCGAACAGAACATGTCGGTCGCGACCGCCCCTGGTCCGGATGTGATGGACAGTTCACCGGACCAGGGTAGACACGAGGTCTGCCCAGGCCTCGTCACGATCTCCGGCGGCGCGGGGACGGCAGCCCGGCGGGGGTGAGCTCTACCGCTCACCCGCCGTTTCGCCTCGCGCCTGTGCGGCCCTTCTGGCACGATTATCACCAGATCTTAGCGTTGATGTCGTGGCTCGTGGCTCGTGGCTGTTATGCGGTGTGATCCAAGTTATATCCGGGTGTATTCCGGTGGATGTTTTGGTATGCCTGGACGGCGGTCCTGGGATGCGGAGGAGGTCCCGACAGTGGCGTTCTGTTCGGATCGACGACAACGCTATTGACCACAACGCTGCGCTGCTGACGACAGCGTTGCCGGTCCGGCGAAGCCGACGTGGTACGTTCAGGAGGCGCCGGTGAAGATCCAGCAGATATGCCCTAGGCAGTCATCGCGCGGAGGAAAGGGCGACATCGGTGCCGCAGGACCCGGCTGCCATCCAGCAGCAGATCGAGAATACCCGCGCCGAGCTCGCGGTGACCTTGGATGCTATCGCTGAGCTCGTGAGCCCCAGGCGGGTCGCGGAGCGGACCGGCGAGCAGATCAGGGGCAGGGTTGCCGAACTGCGCCAGAAGGTGATCGCGGGCAGCTTCGGTGGTCCGGCTGCCCTTTCCGCGGACTCCGGCGCGGCCGGGAACGGGTTCGGTGATCCGGCGGAGAGGCAGGAGCTGTCCGCGGGGTTCGACTCGGGTCTGGTTGTGCAACGTACCGTCCGGTGGGACCGCGTGGCTGCCGCCGGAGGCGGTGTGCTGGTGCTGCTTGTCGGCGTTCGCCGTCGGAGGCGTCGGCGGCGCAGGGGTGCCGCGTAAGCGCCGCGTAACGTCTGTGCGGGCCGGCTGATCTGCCGCATCCGCCGCTCGTCCCACGTGCAAGTTCCTACATTATCCGTGGCCTTTGTGCTGTCCGCATTCCCCGCTGCCCGCAGTTTCTGGTGCCCGCGGTTCCCGCTGCTCGCTGCCTGGTGCCCGCGGCCACCCGGCGTCCAGCGGCTGACGGACTGCCCGTCCGGCCCAGGGAACTTGGTCTTGATGCGTTCATAGACTTGACTTGTTCCAGATAGCGGCGGACTCTGATCCGTGTGCAAGGTGAGGATGCCGCCGGACAGCTGCGGTCAGTAGGGCTGCGGGTGACCGCACCACGTCTGGCGGTTCTCGCGTCCCTGGCCGAGGGCGCGCACCTGACCGTGGAGACGATCGCCCAGGGTGCACGTGCACGCCTTGGCTCGCTGTCGGTCCAGGCCGTGTACGACAACCTGGACGCACTCGCCGCCGTTGGGCTGGTGCGCCGGTTCGAACCCGCCGGCAGCCCGGCCCGGTTCGAGCTGCGGGTCGGTGACAACCATCACCACCTTGTCTGCCGGGTGTGCACGGCCGTCCACGACGTCGACTGCGTGATCGGTGCGCGGCCATGCCTGTCGCCGTCGGACGACCATGGCTTCGTCATCGACGAAGCCGAGGTGACCTTCTGGGGAATCTGCGCCGACTGCCGGGCCGACACCGACACCGATGCTGACGGTGGTGTTCGCGCCGGAGCTCAGCCGGACACGGCTGCCCCAGGCGCGCCGGACGTCCGCCGTTCGTCGACCCCTCAGCGAGCGGAGGCGGGTGGGCCCCCGGCATCCCGGCCTGGCGCAGGCGGCCCTTCGGGCGGCAGGGAAGCAACGACGACAGATGACAGGAGTGAGTTTCGATGACCGACTCTCGACCACCTGTAACCACCACCGACGCGGGCATCCCGGCGCCGAGCGACGAGCATTCACTGTCCGTCGGCCCGGACGGCCCTCTGCTGCTCCAGGATCACTACCTGATCCAGAAAATGGCCCAGTTCAACCGGGAACGGGTTCCCGAACGGGTTGTCCACGCAAAGGGCGGCGGCGCACACGGCTACTTCGAGGTGACCGCGGACGTCACCCCGTACACGAAGGCAGCCTTCCTGTCCGAGGTGGGTAAGCGCACCGACGTGTTCGTCCGGTTCTCCACTGTCGCGGGCGAACTCGGCAGTGCCGACACGGCCCGCGATCCACGCGGTTTCGCCGTCAAGTTCTACACCGAGGAAGGCAACTACGACCTGGTCGGCAACAATACGCCGATCTTCTTTATACGGGACCCGAGCAAGTTCTCCGACTTCATCCACTCCCAGAAGCGGCGGTCCGACACCCACCTGCGCGACAACAACATGCAGTGGGATTTCTGGACGTTGTCGCCCGAATCCGCCCACCAGGTGCTGGTCCTGATGAGTGACCGCGGGACGCCGCGTACCTGGCGACACATGAACGGTTACGGCAGCCACACGTTCATGTGGGTGAACGAGGCGCACGAGCGATTCTGGGTGAAATACCACTTCAAGACCGAGCAGGGCATCGACAACTTCACCGACGCCGAGGCGAAGGCGGTCGCGTCCGTGGATCCGGACTTCCACATCCGGGACCTTTCGTCGTCTATAGGGAAGGGCGACTATCCGGCTTGGCGGCTGGAGGTACAGATCATGCCGTTTGCGGATGCCGCCACCTACCGGTTCAACCCGTTCGACCTGACCAAGGTCTGGCCGCACGGGGACTACCCGACGATCACGATCGGGCGCATGGTCCTCAACCGCAATCCCGAGGATTACTTCGCCGAGGTCGAACAGGCGTCGTTCGAGCCCGCGAACCTGGTGCCCGGGATCGGCCCGAGCCCGGACAAGATGCTGCTCGGCCGGCTGTTCTCCTACCCGGACACGCACCGCTACCGGATCGGCCCGAACTACCTGCAGCTACCGATCAATCGCCCGAAGGCGCCGGTCAACTCCTACAACAAGGACGGCGCGATGCGCTACGAGCCGTCCCGTGACCCGGTGTACGCGCCGAACAGCTACGGCGGCCCCAGGGCCGACACGGCCCGTTACGGCGAGGACGCGGTCTGGACGGCCGACGGCGACTTCGTCCGTGCGGCGTACACGCTGCGCCGCGACGACGACGACTTCGGCCAGGCCGGGACGCTGTACCGCGACGTGCTGTCCGACACCGACCGGGAGCATCTGGTCTCGAACATCGTCGGCCACGCCTCCCAGGACGTTGCCGCGGACGTCCAGCGCCGGGTGGTCGAGTACTGGCGTCAGGTCGACCCGGACCTCGGCGCCCGGGTCGCCAAGGGATTGGGCGTCGGCTGACCCGTAACGCCCCGGAGGCCTGGGCCTACCCTGCCGGCCAGGCCTCCGGACCTCCCAGATCGGTTTCCGGACCGACCGCTGGCCTCGGTTCGCCCAGAGCTTCCGGTCTATTCCCGGTCACAGGACGCTGCGGCGGCGTAGGACGGTCAGGGCGACCACTCCGGGTAGTACCGGTAGCCAGTAGCTGATCAGGCGGTATACCAGGACGGCCGCGAACATGGACACGGCCTCGCCGCCGGCGGCGGTGAGGCCGAGGGCGAGGGCGGGTTCGAGCGCCCCGACGTTGCCCGCGGTAGGCACCGCCCCGGCCACTGCCGCGCCTATCAGATAGATGGCCGCCACTGACAGCAGCGATTCGGAACCGCCGAACGCCCAGACGCACGTGGCCAATGCCACGATCTGTGTGACCTTGGTGGCCGCGGCGGACAGAAGCAGGACGGCGGTACGCCGTGGGGAGCGCGCGAGCAGCACCAGATGCCTGCCCGCGCCGTGCAACGCCGGTCCAAGCCGGCCGTGGACGCGGGGGTGCAGGCCGACCGCGGCGCACACGAGCAGGCACAGCACGGCGCATCCGAGGACCGGGCCGGATCCGATGTTTGTCGTGATCGACTCAATGGGTGCGGTCACCGCGTCCCCGGCGCCCGAACCGCCGACCAGCCCGGCGGCTAGTACGATCCCGCCCACATGGACCAGGGCAAACGCGATCTTGACTGCGGCCACGGCGCTCAGACAGGCCGAACAGGTGAGCTTCTGACGTTCCAGGTAGCGGATGTTCACGGCGATCGCGCCGAGGCCCGCCGGCAGCACCCGGTTGGCCGCCGCCGCGGCCAGTTGTACTGCCACCGCTGTTCGTAACTGCAGGGGCAGTCCGCTGGCCGCCCGCAAAGCCAGGCCGTTGGCCAGGAAGAAGCAGGCTGAGGCGATCCCGCACGCTACAAGCCACGGCCAGGCCGGTACGGGGACGCTGGACAGCTTTGCCCCGACCTCCGTCCGGAACCTTGTGACAAGCATGACGATCATCGGGACGGCGAAGGCGAACGCGACCAGCGTGCAGGGACGGCGTAGCCAGCTTGCCCGGATACGAGGGTGCAGTGCCTCAGGCAGCGCGAGCGAACCCACCGTCTGCTCACCGGGCAGGTCTCGCACCAGCGGATGCGCGACCTGCTGGAGCGGGATGACAGTCGGTCGCGCAGCGGCCGCGGCGGCGCCGGCTGCCGCTCTCACGGGGGCTGCTGTTTCGGTGGCTGCCCACCTGGGCGTCATGGCGCCAACAGTAGATCGGGATTCATAACGGATGCTGAACAACGTACATCCTGTGGCGGGATCTTCTTCTCCGCGTCCCGGTGGACAGGATGACGCCGATCAGTTAAGAGGCCAAAGGCGGTACGATCATGCGCTTTCCGCGTCCGGGAGGCCCAGGTCCCAGGCTGCCAAGAGCTCGCTTCGTGCCGGTACGGAACAGAATCGGTGGCGCTCGACTTGCAGACAGGGGCGTGTCACCTCGCCTGAAAATGATGTGCACCGGTAACCCGACGCCGGGCGACCGAACCCCGGCAAGGACTTCGGCATCCGAGAAAGGCTGGACCGTGACAGATCTGCACGACCTACCAGTAACCACTCTTGTCGGCGAGAAGACGACCTTTGGCGCACTGGCGGACGGGCGTGCCGCGCTCGTCGTCAACGTGGCGAGCCGCTGCGGGCTCACCCCGCAGTACACCGGCCTCGAGAAACTGCACGGGGAACTGTCCGGTCGGGGATTTACCGTGATCGGCTTTCCGTGCAACCAGTTCGGCGGGCAGGAGCCGGGCACCGCGGAGGAGATCGCGACCTTCTGCTCGTCGACCTACGGGGTGACGTTCCCGCTGAGTGCGAAGATCGAGGTCAACGGTGCCGGTCGCGACCCGGTATATACCGAACTGACCCAGACCGCCGACGCGGCAGGCAAGGCCGGCGACATCACGTGGAATTTCGAGAAGTTCCTGGTCGCGCCGGACGGCCGGGTCGTCGCCCGGTTCGGCCCGCGGACGGACCCCCATGACGCGGCGCTGCTCGGCGCGATCGAGCAGGTCCTTTCCGCCTGATCCTGGGTGTCGGGGCGGTTTCCCGGTTGGTATGGCCGAAGGCAGCGCGATCATGTTTTTCGCGCTGCCGGAGGCATGGGTTCTCGGGGTGGTATGGCCGAAGGCAGCGCGATCATGTTTTTCGCGCCGCCGTCGGCCTGTTCTGTCGCCGGGTGTTCTCAGGGCCAGGTTTAGATCTTCAATTCGGTTTGACCGCCCGGGGGAGGCCGTCCGGGCCGTACCAGGACGGCCGGTGGGTGCGCAGCCAGCTCAGGATGGCCGTCCGCAGGTGTGCCGGTCGGAACTCGAAGGTGTCGAGAGCGGCCACTGAGACGGATCCGATGTCGATCGCCTCCTCCCGGCTGCCGATCTGTGCGAACGGTGGCAGCGTGGCGGCGAACACGACGTTCAGCTCGTGCCAGCTCTGACCGGCTTCGACGTATGAGTGCTCCACGCATCCCACGAAGTCGAGGGCGTGGGTCGCGAGCCCGGCCTCCTCCCGGATCTTGCGGCGCAGCGCTCCCTCCACGCTCTCGCCGGGCTCCACGTTCCCGCCCGGCAGGAAGAACCATGAATGCCCGCGCCGGTTGGCGACAAGCACACGCTCGCCGGACGTGAAGAGCATGCGGGCGCTCAGTACCGATCTGATGCTCTGGGCGGGATTATCCCGGTTGTTCGGGTCGATGACTGTCGGGTGCACGTCGACCGTCGGGCCAGGGGGTCGGGAGGCTCCGCCGTCGGGATGCGGAAACGGGTGGGCTGCCTGGGGAGATGTCGCGTCGTCCTTCTCGAACATGATTTCCCTCGCGGGTAGGTGGCTGGCTCGACCACGTTCGGCTGGTTCGGCTGTGCTGGCGGTGGGCGTCGGCGTTTTCGAGGTGTCCGCGGTCGGTTCCTGGCAGAATCTGTCAGTTCCTGGATCGGCTCCTGGATCGACCTGGCTGTCAGTTCCCGGAGCGACCCGGCGGCCTATTCGTGGGTGCTTCTGACCCGCTGCACCGTCTGCACCGCCAGCGAGGACGGGTCGAGCCCGAGGACGTCCAGCGCTTCCTGGACGACGGCCCGCTCGTCGGGGTCGAACGTGCCGTCCGAGCGTCCGATCACCGCACCGAACTGCACGACCGACCGGGCTCGCACCCTGTTTCCCCGTACCTTGGCGATCTCGCGCAGTGCCCTGGCCCGGCCGGTGGCGGGGTCCGCGCGCAGCGCTGCCACATGGGCGTCGAACAGCCGGACAAGATCGTTGGGTGGGAATGCGCTCAGGGTCCTGTCCGTGGCGACGATGTGCGCCATGGCGTCCCGCTCCCGTGCGTCGATTGTGCCGTCGGCGGCGGCGACGAGCGCGCAGATGGCAACCGCGGCGTCCCGGAAGGCGGCGTCGTCGAGTTCGTGCCGCCGCGCGTGCAGCTGTGCCCGCAGCGAGTGCACGGACTGGCTCAGATGGTTCCACCACGGCTCGGGTTCGTGCACCGGCAGTCCCTGCCATACCGGCCAGCGGTCTTCCAACCAGCGGAGGACCGCGGTCGAGACGGCAGGGGGCGTCAACGACCGCTCGTTGAGATCTTCCAGGGCCAGCGGGACGAGCGGAGCACCCAGGTGGGTGGTCGGGACGTCGGCGCCGTCCGGGAGGTCGGCGGCGAACAGCGCGGTGATCGTGCGCTCCGTGGCCGGGCCGAGGTGCTCGACGCAGCCCACGAATTCGGGTGACGCGGCAGGGGAGCCGGTCAGGGTCCGGACGTACCGGGCCGCCGCCGTGCCGATCCCTTCGGCGGGTTCGACGGTTCCGCCGGGCAGGAGGTAGGCGGACACGGCGGGCCGGTACTGCGCAACCAGGTATCCGCCGGTGTCGAGCAGGATCTGGACGTTCAGCCGGACGTTCGTGGGAACGGGCATGTCGACCCCCCTGATGACGGTTTCGCGCTGTCAGCGGCGTTGCGTGTGAATTGTTGCTGACCCGACGCCATCATCCACCTGCCCAGGGTGCTTGCCCATCGGCCGCGGACCGCCGGTGAACGCAGCAGTGCGAGCGCTTCGGCCAAAAGGAGTTTCCAGCGCTGAGGGGGTTATTCAAAACTCCTCGATCAAGATCTATGGCAGCGTCCCGACCTGCAACGATGCATGATCTAGATCCTCTTGGTTGAGGGTCCTGAATCCGGATAAGCCGCCAAGAGCTACCGAGGATGGAACTGTCCGGTTCGCGACATCCGGGCCTATGCCTCGCTTCGTCGTCGTCGGCTGGCGCCCGACAGCCTCCGGCGCTTCCCTCCTACTGCCTCGCGATCAATCCACCCGGTCGCAGCCCTCTGATCGAACGCCCCGTAGAGCCACCGACGGGGAGTGGAGCCGCCGTCTCATCAGAAAGCACTCCGATGTGGGGTTACGAACCGGGGCAGTCTTCACGTGCCTGAACCGGACGCTTTCCAGAAGAGAGATTTTTTATCGAAAGAGGCGAAACGTTGTGGATCGCATGGCGTCCATGGGGACGCGGGGCCGTACCGGAGCGGCCAGTTCGAACCACACGTGTTTGCCGGGGCTGTCGTGGGCCGGTTTGTCCACCACGCCCCATTCGCTGGCGAGCGCCGCCACCAGATGCATCCCACGGCCTGACTCGTCGTCGTCGTGCGCGGGCCGCAGCACCGGGTGGGTCGTGCTCCCGTCGCCTACCGCAATCCGTACCCGGTCCTTCTGCGCGACGATCTGGACGTGCAGTGGATCGTTCGATCTTGTGTAGCGCACGGCGTTGGTGACGACCTCGCTGACCAGCAGGCGTGCGACCTCGGCGTCCTCCTCACGGCCCCAGGTGGAAAGCAGCTCGTTGACCAGGCGCCGTGCCCGCCCGGCGGCGCGGGCATTAGCAGGAAGATCGAAGCGTGCGGTAAGAGCTTCGGCCACGCCTCACCCTCCACGGGTAACCGCCGACGGCCACGCCGTCGAACATCGCCATGGGCCCGCCGCCGCCCCCGTCGTCGTCGCGTTCATGCCACATGCCGTCTGCATTCAAACCTTGCCGACGCGGATCTGTCACGGACCGTCGGGTTGCTCGGCAAAACCGGCCCGCCCCTGCGTGTGATCGGTTGCCGCGCACCCGGAGGGCCGGGAGGCCCACGTCCTGGGTCGCTGGAGGGCTGAAGGCGGCGTAATCATGCTTTTTTCGTGCCGCCGGCGGCTTCCTGTGATGTCAGATCACGTCGATGCCGTCGAGGATGTTGCCGTACCCAGGCCAGCGACTGCCCTCGCCGTCGCTGGCGGCATCCGGCCGGATTGCTGGGCGCGGCGCCGCTCGGCGCTCGGCCTCCGCGCGCCGGGCCTGCAGCTGCGCCCCGAGATCGGGGCTGCCGGGATGTGACGCTGTTACGTACGGTTGGCGCGGTGCATCCAGCGCCGGGTGAGTATCCGGATGCGGCCGGACTGACGTGCGGGTGGGCGGAATACCCATCGGTCCGGAGATCAAAGGTGCGGGGCGGGCCGCGGGGATGGCCGGCCCCTGCGGCGGATATGCCGGCGTCTGGCCGCCGTCCCCCGATATGGGCGGCCAGGGTTGTGGCTCGCGCACCGGCTGCCGGAACGGCACGGTGGGCCGCGGCTGCGCCGGGTGAGGGCCTGTTGCTGGCTGCTGCCCCGCCGGCTGCGGCACGGAGGGTGGGGTGATTGGCGGTATCTGCCGTCTGGGCGGCATAGGTGCGGCAGCCCCCGGCTGGGGCGTCGGCGGCGCTATGCGATGCGCGCCAGTCGACAGCGAGGCGGTGGACGACGGGATCCATCCGCTGGGGTTGCTGGGGGTCGCCGAGACCGGGTAGGCGCCCGTACCCGGCCCTCCTGGCCCCCCGGCGGCTGCCGGAGCTGGGGACGCCATAGCGGGAAGCGGCCCGCTGACATGCGGGGCCGGGGAGAGCGGGGGGAGAGG
>NZ_CAAAFT010000119.1:0-1980 GCF_900634765.1 Candidatus Protofrankia californiensis
GGCGGGGGCGCAGGGGTCACGGTGGCGTTGCCGGTTCCTACGGCGGTCCGCGCCGCGGTGGGAACCGGCGCGGACGGGGCCGTGCGCGCGGCGACGGTTACGGGTGCGGCGGTTACGGGTGCGCCGGCCAGGGTATGTCTTGCCATCGTCGCCGATGCCGGGGTGATGTCCGCGGCTGCTTGCGCATGCTGCTGCTTGCGGCCCAGGTCTGAAGCCGGCACTCTGTCGTCTGCCTGTGGCGTGCCGGTGACGACCACGACCGTCGGACACGGCCAGAGCCGGTCACAGCTCACGCACAGGTCGAACTCGTTCGGCTGGTGGAGGCCGAGGAGCGTGAGCAGGGATCCGATGTGTTCGATCATCTTCGGACCGGCCAGGACGGGGCCGTTTGAAATCATGTGAAGTTCCGAGCGCAACTGGTTGCAGTAGCGCTCGACCTCGTCCGTCCGCTGATCCTCCATCGAAGGCAGCATGCACCATCGCTTCGTGGGAAGTGTTACCGGTACCGTCCTTGACCGGTCGGTCTGGCCGTTATGCTACTTTTTGTAGCTATCTATGCTGTTCTTGTTATTGGCGGCTGGGTGACCGTAGCCCGGCGACGGCGTCGTCACACAGCTGCCGGTCGCATAACAGCTGGTCACACAGTGTTATACAGTTGACCATCGTGGTGTTCATCCCCGTTCGGGACGGACCTCGTCCGGACGGCGGACCTGGCGCATCAGGCCCTCCTGGAGACGGGCGAACTCCTCGATGTACGGACTGTCGACCTGGCCCGGAACGCCCGGGCCGTTACCGCCCGGTTCCTTGATGCCGCCCTGCCGGTCGAAGACCGGTTCGAACCCGGCGAACTGCCCGCCCGCCCCGCCGGGGCCGAGGCGTTCCCCCTGACCGTCGAAGGCCGGGTAGTGGGTGGCGACCGCGGTCGGTGCGGCGCCGCGTTCGCCCTGCCCGTCGTACCCGCCCGAGAACGAGGGCAGGTTCGGGGCGCCGCCCTGGCCGGGACGTTCGCCAGCGGCTTCGAACGCCGGGTAGTGGGTGCCGTTGCCGCCCGATCCGCGCTCGTCGGCAGGCGGGTCGTACCCGAATGACGAACCGTTGGGCGACGGTGCTGCGGCGACGGCCGGCATGCCTGAGCGGCCCGCCGATTCGCCGCCCAGCTCGGCTTCGCCCGGCCCGAAGACGTCCGCCGGCGGGTAGATCCGTGCCGACAGGCTGACCGACAGCGGGTCACTGCCGTATGTGATCACATCTACCTGGTCCTCCGGCCCGATGCCGCCGTTGCGGGCCAGATCGACGAACCGGAAAAGATCAGCCCAGCGTAGGCCGTCAAGGTCCACACTGATTCGCAAAGCCATCGTCGCGCCTCATCTCACGGTTCCAGCGTGCCGACCCACCGTTGCCTTCGGTACCGGAGCAGCCGGGCGATGTGAGGGGCCCGGCTGCGGCCCGGCGCCGGCTCACCGACCTGGCAACAGCGTGAGGCCGGCGATGGGCGGCAGCTTATACCCCGTTGGGGGTGCATTCCCCATCCGGGGAGGTTTGTGCGTTTGTACCGGGAATCCGCGGTCCGCCGGTTGTCGCGGGGTGTTGGTGAGCTGGGATGGACAGCTGTGGCGTCTGCCGTTGTAGGACGATGTTGCACATGCGGGTAGTGTCCGGCGTGTGAGTGTTGCTTCCGGCGGTGTCAACGGTATGGCTGGCGTTGGCGGCATGGCTGGTGTGGACATGCGTGCCGGATCGTTGCCGATCAGGCTTCTTCATGATCGTGTTCTTGTCGCCCCTCGCGAGGACTCGGCCGACCGGCGTTCGAAGGCCGGGATCGTCATTCCTGCCACAGCGCAGATGGGCAAGCGCCTGTCCTGGGCGGATGTGGTCGCGGTCGGTACGGCCGTGCGTACCATACAGGTGAGCGACCGGGTGCTCTACGATCCGGAGGAACGAGCCGAGGTCGAGCTGCACGGCGCGACCTACGTGCTCCTG
>NZ_CAAAFT010000119.1:2360-3460 GCF_900634765.1 Candidatus Protofrankia californiensis
CGATCATGGTTCTTCTCGCCCCGGGTTCCGCACCGGATCGGCGGAGATCGGCAGAGGCGATCCGGGACGTCCGTCAGGCCTGGGTTCCCGGGTTGCCCGGATCCGGCCGTGCCGGCGTTATCGGCCCATCTGCTCGGAATGCTGCCGCGGGGTGCTGGAATACCGCGGGAAGACGGATGTGTCGGGTCTGACACCGAGGCGAACACGTGATGTCTGGCCTGTTGCCGCGCGGGACCGTATTGTACGCGTCGGTCGGGGGAGATCCGTTGTCCTGTGTCGACCACGCGTGGATGCGGACAAACGTCGTCGGCTGTGCCCGCGCCAGAGTCGTTGCGTATTGTAGCCGCTCGATCCTGTTCGGGTATGGGTCTGAACGGGTACCGACATGCGGTCGTGCGTCGCGTCCTGCGCACACGGCTGATCAAAACCGTAATGAACGATTGGAACTGTAAGGAAGGAGACTCAATGGCTCGTGACTTCGACGCCCGGCGGGGCGCTGACGTCGAGGACGACGAACTCCAGGAGCAGAGTCTGGAGACGCTGAAGGCACAGCGTGCCGGGGCTGCCGCCGATCTCGGAGACGATGTTGATGCTCTCGAGGCCGAATTGGATCTTCCGGATGCCGAGGTGCGTGACGAGGAGCTGTCCCTGCGGGTGCTGCCGAGACAGGCTGACGAGTTCACCTGTACGAGCTGCTTCCTCGTCCACCACCGCAGTCAGCTTGCGGACGCTCATCGGGCGGTCTGCTCGGACTGCGCCGCCTAGCGCCGGCCATCGGAGAAGATCGACGCGGGCTTGTCGCTGGGTACGCCCGCAAGGGTCAAGAAGCGTACCCAACGACAAACTCGTCTGGATCATGCTTCGTACGGACGGGGCTGCGGGCGGTGCCCGTGTCGGCCGGTGTTCGTCGGAAGCGCTTCGACGGACACCGGCCGGGGCGCCTGATCTGGTTTTGCGCACGCCTGACGGCGCCGGCGGATTCGGCCGGCGCCGTCAGGCGTGCGATCATGATCTTTTCGGTCGGCGGGCCCGCGGGATGCGCGGCTGCGCACCCTGCCACCGCGGGCTGGGAGCCGGCCTGAGAGGCCCAGCTCCCCGGT
>NZ_CAAAFT010000119.1:3485-6588 GCF_900634765.1 Candidatus Protofrankia californiensis
CGGGGAGCTTAAGGTCCCCGGGTCGCTCGGAGGCTCCGGGAAATCCGGCCTCGGTCGCCGGTGGTGGGAGTTGGTACCGGAGGGCGCTGGTAGCCTCCGGAGCTCACCCGACATTTTCGATCTTCATACCTTCAGGGGTACGACGCCGTCGGGCACGTCGCAACCCGGCCGCGACTGATCCCTTTCCCGGGGGTTCGTGGTTGTTTGGTCATCGGTCTCGTCTTGCCCATAACCGCTTGTCGCGATACCACTACGTTGCGCGCCTGGTCGGTGGGGGGTTGTGACATGGTTGACGGTAAGTCGTCCGCGGCCGTTACTTTTTACCCGGATGAATCCGGCGCAAGAGTGCCCCTCGTTGTCTCGCGAACGAACGCGCCACCGCTGCCCGCCATCCACATCCCGCGAATCCGCCTCTGGGAGACCATCGACCGAGGTGTTCGTGGTGGAGTCACGGTGATCAATGGGCCGGCGGGGTCCGGCAAGACCGTCCTTGCCGCGTCCTGGGCTGCCGCCGCCCGCTGGCCGGGACCGATCGCATGGCTGTCGGTGGACGGCGAGGCAACCGCCGAGCTGTGGTTCCACCTGTTGTGCTCGCTGGAGCGCTGTGGTGCCATCCCGGCGGGAGCCGGCACAGCTCATTCCAGACCGGCTGTCAGCAGTCTGCTTGCCAGCGGATCGACCGGCACCGGATCGGTCGGCAGCGGATCGGTCGGCGGTGCGCTGCCGCTCATCGGCGATGGCGGGTCCGGATGGTTCTGGCGGGAGCTGGCCAACGCCCTCACCGAGTTGTCCGCACCAGTCGTACTGATCATTGACGATGTGCATCTGATCACGGATCCGGTCGTGGTCGCCGGGCTCGAGCTGCTGGCAGCTTGTACCGGGCCGACGTTGCGGCTCGTGCTCTGCTCGCGTTATCCGATCCTCGCGTTGCACCGGCTGCGCCTCGACGGCCGGTTGATCGAGATCGGCCCCGTCGACCTCGCCTTCACTGCCCAGGAGACGTCCGCGCTGTTGCAGGCCCATGGCGTCGATCTGTCCGACTCCGGTCGTGACCAGTTGCTGGAGCGGACCGAAGGCTGGGCTGCGGGCCTGCGGCTGTGGGCCGCGCGCGCGCCCCTCACCGATGGGGACCGCGCGCCTCTGGCCGGTGGGGACGCCGGGTATCCCGACCGCGCCGGCCGCGAAGTCGCCGAGTATCTCGGTGCGGAGGTCCTCGGGCGCCAGCCGTGGGCGGTCCGCCGCCTGCTGCTGCGCGCGAGCGTGCTCGACCGGCTGACCGGGCCACTGCTCGACGTCGTCGCCGCCGAACCCGGCGGGACGGCCGCGGCGCTCACCCCGGTCGCCGGATCCGCCGCGGGCGGGCGGGACACCCCGGTCATGGACGGGCGGATGCTGCTGGCGGACCTGGCCCGGACCAACTCGTTCGTGATCGGTGTCGACGGTGACGACACCTGGTACCGCTTCCACCGGCTCCTTGCCGAGACCCTGCACGCCGATCTCGTACGAGAGGCCCGGGAGGACGAACCCGAACTGCACCTGCGCGCCGCCATGTGGTTCGCCGACTACGGGGACCTGTCCGCCGCCGTGCGGCACGCCTGCCGCGCCGGAGACTGGCGTTATGCCGCCTGCCTGCTCGTCGAGAGCGGTCTCGGTGTGATCACAGGGCCGGGTGGCCCGGGCGCGGACGCCGATCAGGTGGGTGCGCTCGTGGACTCCTTCCCCGGCGGATCGGCTGGCCAGTCGGCCGAGTGTGCGCTCGTTGCGGCGGCTCGCTGCGTCCGGGCCGGTGACGCCGAGGCCGCGGCCGGCTGCCTGGAAGGCGCGCGGGCCGGGGTGGCCAACCTGCCGGCGAATCGCAGGCGTCTGGTGGCGACCGCCCTGGACTGCCTGGAGGTGCGGCGCGCCGAGCTTCAGGCGGACACCGACGGGATGCTCAACTACGCCCGCAGGCTGTTGCGTGCCGGTGAGCGTCCGCACGAGACGACCGAGTGCCGTGATCCTGGCGAGTGGAGGAGCTTGCCCGCAGTGCGGGCCGTCGCTCTTGCCGCCCGGGGGCGTGCCGAGCTGTGGCGGGGTCGTTTGGACAGCGCGTCCGAGACCCTGCGAACGGCGCTGCGCCTGGCCCGTGAGGCCGGCATGGACGACGTGGAGCTGTCCTGCCTGGGTGGCCTTGCGCTGCTCCATGCCTGGCGCGGACGGTTGCGCCATGCCCGGGCATGGGCCGGTGAAGCGGTGGACGCCGGCCGGAGCCGGTCGGTCGGCACCGGCGGTGACCGGTTCCGGCCGGGTGCGGTCACCGGGCTCGCCGACGCTCACCTTGCGATGGCCGTCGTCGCCTACCAGATCGACGAGTTTGCCACCGCCCGATGCCATGGCCAGGAGGCGGAAAGATATTGCGAGAAGTGGCCACAGCCGGTGACTGCCGAGCTTCTCGTCCTGCTCAACGCGGCCATCCTTGCACGTACGGGAGACGTTCGGGCCGCCCGGCGCCTGCTGGCCGCCCATCGTCCGGTCGGGCTGCCCGATATCTGTCTGCGCGCGCGGCTGTCGACCGAAGGCGATCTTCTTGTTGCGGCGGGTAACCCGGACGCGGCATTGACCTTGCTGCGGCATGGGACCGCCGAACACCGTCCCGACCCGGCTGAGGCGCTCACCCTGGTGCGCATCTACCTTGCCCGGGCGGACACGCCCGCAGCCACGGCGATGCTCGCTCCGCTGTTGCGGGCCGACGCCGGATTCGGAATCGGCAGCCTCACCGCCGCCTGCGTGCTGGACGCGGTGGTGGCCGACCGGATCGGGGACGTGGCGCGGGCGACCGCGTCTTTGGCCCGTGCGTTGGCGCTGGCCGAGGACGAAGGCTCACTGCGCCCGTTCGTGGACGCGGGGGACGTGATCACGAGACTGCTGCGGGCGCATCCCGGACTGCGGGCCGCCCACCCCGTGTTGGTGGACCGGTTGCTGCGCCGCGCCCGGGCGGGAGCCACCGAGTCCACGGCGGTGCCTGCGACCGGATCGTCGGGATCGCAGCCGTCTGCGCCACGGCCACCTGCGGCGCAGACGGCGGTGGCGCGCCCACGGCCACCTGCGTACCCGGTGATCGCAG
>NZ_CAAAFT010000119.1:6769-8273 GCF_900634765.1 Candidatus Protofrankia californiensis
CGGTGATCGCAGGCCCCACCGGGAGGCCCGTGGTGCGCCCCACCGGGAGCACTCCGAGCGTTGGTCCGCCCCGCACGCAGTCAGCGGACGGGCAGGCCACGACAGTTCGCGGGATTCCACCGGCGGTTCCCGGTGACGCCTCCCACCCGGACGCGCTGGTCCAGCAGCGTGCCCCAGCCGGCCCGGCCAGTTCGGCCAGTTCGGCGGGGACCGCACCGGCGGGCTCTCCCCAGCCTGGATACGCGGCGGGGCCACCGGAGTCACTGACGGCCGCTGTCGAGCCCCTGAGCGGTCGGGAGCAGACGGTCCTGAGTTATCTGCCGACCATGCTCACCACAGCGGAGATCGCCAGCGAGATGTTCGTCTCGGTGAACACCGTGAAGACCCATCTCAAGAGCATCTACCGGAAGCTCGACGTGGCCCGCCGCCGGGACGCCGTGCACCGCGCCCGCGCACTCCACCTGCTGTGATCTCCTGATGGCCCGGGGCTGAGGCCTTGCGGACCGCACCGGACCGGCTGCGCCGACCGGCGATACGCACGACCACGATTACCTGCGACGGCGAGAAGTTCCGGCCGTACCCGAGCAGAACACGCTGACCACCGTGGTTATCCGCACGTTTCCGGCCCGTCAATAACGTGCGGTTGGTCGTCAATAACGTACGGTTGGTGCCGCCGCCGTATCGGCGACGGTTTCACCGTGCCACACGCTATACCACATGCTATGAGCCGATCATGCTATGGGCCGATATGGTCCAATCCACCTTCCTCTCACCCCATGCGGAGGATGCGCTACGCGTGGTCACTGACGGATCTTTGTCCTCGCGGCGCTGGGCGACGGCATCCGATGGCAGGGTGAGCGATGTCGTCTGCGGCGTGGGACCGGCGGCCTCGACCGGTCCGGGGTACGCGGCCCGGGGGGTGACGCGATGGACCAGGTGCATGACCGGATGAAACTGCCGCTTTCCGGTGTGGAAGTCGAACTGGTGAGCTCGCCGGTGGGTCTTCTGCACTGGCGGCTGAGGTCTGCCGACGATTCCACCACGCGCCTTGACCAGCCGCTTGACCGGACACCGATTCTCGGCTGGCGGGAAGGCACCACGTCGGTGGACGGGCGGCATCCGCCGGTGCTCTTCACCGTCGTGTGGGGATCGCTGCTCGGCGGACGTGGACCCCTGCGGGTCGTACTGGTGCGCCGCCGCCGGTTCCGGGCTTCGCAACGACACAACCTGGACCCGATAACGCTCGGTGGAGCGTTCTGGATCGCCGAGGCCGAGGGCTCCTTCGACCAGTTGGTGGTGTCGGACGGGGCGGTCGTCGAGAGCCGTGACCTGCACGCCCGGGTCTGAGCCAGGGATTGTTCGGATGAACGTGGCCGGTGGTGCCCCGCTCATGCGCGCAACACGCGGTTCGGCCGCCTCGGGCGTCGGTGTGTCGGTTGTCAGGTGCGCTCACTCACATCCTCGTCCTGCCGGACCAGGCGGGTATGGCAGGACGATCCGTACC
>NZ_CAAAFT010000119.1:8341-10910 GCF_900634765.1 Candidatus Protofrankia californiensis
TCCTCGTCCTGCCGGACCAGGCGGGTATGGCAGGACGATCCGTACCGAGGACGACCGGCTGCGGGAGTGTCGTGCGAACACCTTTGTCAAAGGTTCGTTAACGGCATCGGGCCGCGGGCGTCCAGGCGTCCTCAAAACGGTCAGCGTACCTTCCTTTCCGTGTATGGATAGCTGCGCTGTGTCCGCTCTCGGTTTCCTCCGTGGCGCCCGGACGGTGGGTCCCGCTGAACGGTTTTCCCGTGGAGCTAAAATTTCGGATACGCATCCGGTGGCACGGTGCCCGCGCCTACGGCGTGCCGGCCCGAGAAAGGAGCTGGCTCGGCACCCGCAATTGCCGATCTCGGTAAACCGGTGTCGATCGCCGTTGGTGTTCGTTGCGGACCACCGGCCAATGATCTGCTGGGAAATGATGTCGACCTTGAAACCTGTCGTGTTCGACCAGAAGTCCATTGTGAGTTTCATGGATTTTCGTTGCTCTTTTTACGACATTATTGTGAATATCATGTGTCGGTGTTGTGCCGTTGTGTACGGTCCGGCTCCCGCGGTCGTCAGGGGGCCGGAAGCAGCGCGATCGTGGTTGTGGTCGCCTGCCCGGAGGTCTGGAGGAACTGGTTGGCCGAAGAGCGCGCGATCGTGGTTGTGGTCGCGCGCTTGGAGGCCTGGAGGAACGCAGCTGGCCGCCCGGAGCGTCCCGGTCCGCAGCGCTGCCGACGCGCTGACGCGGCGGTGCAGGGTCAGGAGGGACCACCCATGAGCACCAGTAAGCACCGCAGCCCGCAGGCCCAGGTCCCCGGGTCGCTGGAGGGCCGGAGGCGCTGCGATGATGTTTCTTTCGCGGTGCCGGAGGCCCAGGTCCCCGGGTCATTGCGGGACCTCGTCGTTGCCATCACTCCCTTCACCGAGCCTGATGCGAGGCTGGTCGCCGCTGTGGTCCGAGCCGGCGGGCTCGGTGTTCTCGACCTGGGACGTGACGCCGCCGTTGCGCGCGTTGCGCTCGCGGACGCGGCTCGCTGGTCTCGAGGCGCGTTCGGGGTGCGGGTGCCCACCGGTTGCGCGACCAGGCCGTGGGAACTGCCGCCCGAGGTGGACACCGTCGTCCTCGCGGCCGGGCCGCCTGCCCCGGTCGGGCAGGCCGTACTGGCGGGAGAGACCGTGCCGGTCGGTGAGGCGGAGCCGGTCGGGGATGCCGGGCCGGCCCACGGGGGCTGGGATGTCGAGACCGCAGCCGCGACCGGGCGCCGGCGCGTCCTCGTCGAGGTCACCTCGGTTGCCCAGGCCCGGGCGGCGGTCGCGGCCGGTGCCGACGGTCTGATCGCCCGGGGAAGCGAGTCCGGCGGCCGGGTCGGCACCCTGACCACGTTCACCCTGCTCCAGCATCTGCTCGCAGCCGGTGACCTGGACCGGCCGGTGTGGGCCGCCGGTGGAGTGGGGCCGCACACCGCCGCGGCCGCTGTTGCCGCGGGGGCGGTCGGCGTCGTGCTGGACGTCCAGCTCGCACTTGTCCGGGAGATGGAGCTGCCGACCGAGGTCGCTGCCGCCATCCGGGGCATGGACGGCAGCGAGACCACGGTCCTGGCCGGGCATCGCGTGTATGTCCGGCCCGATCTGCCGGTTGCCCAGCTCGACGGCCAGCAGCTGGACGAGGATGCTGTCGCACACCGTCTCGGTGCCCGTGACCTGCGCGAACAGTTTCTGCCGGTCGGTCAGGACGGCGCCTTCGCGGCCCCTTTGGCCGACCGGCACATCACCGCCAGCGGCGTCGTCACGGCGATTCGGGACGCTGTCGAGGGCCAGCTTGCGGCCGCGGTTCGGCTTGCCCCGCTTGCCCCGGGCGCGTCCTTTGCCGCCGACCGGGGTCTGCGTTTCCCGGTCGCGCAGGGACCCATGACGCGGGTCAGTGACCGGGCCGAGTTCGCCAAGGCGGTGGCCGACGCCGGTGGCCTGCCGTTTCTCGCCCTGGCCCTGATGAGCGGCGACGAGGTCCGTACCCTGCTGGAACAGACGCGGGCCCTGCTCGGGGATGCCCCATGGGGCGTCGGGATCCTCGGCTTCGCCCCGCCGGAGATCCGTTCGGCTCAGATCGAGGCCATCAGCGAGGTCCGCCCGCCCTGCGCGCTGATCGCCGGCGGGCGCCCGTCCCAGTCGGCGTCCCTGGAAGCCACCGGCATCGACACCTTCCTGCACGTGCCCTCGCCGGGTCTGCTCGGCCGGTTCCTCGCCGCCGGTGCCCGCAAGTTCGTCTTCGAGGGACGTGAGTGCGGTGGCCATGTCGGCCCGCGCGCCAGCTTCCCGCTGTGGGAGGCCCAGATCGCCGGGCTGCTGGCGTATGGCGAACAGGTGTCCGTCGCCAGCGGTCGGTCCGCGGCCACGGTGTTCTTCGAGGGTCTGCACGTGTTGTTCGCCGGAGGTGTGCACGACGAACAGTCCGCGGTGATGGTCGCGGCGGCCGCGGCGCCCCTGGCCGAACGCGGTGCCCGCATCGGGGTGCTCATGGGCACCGCGTACCTGTTCACCGCCGAGGCGGTCACCTCCGGCGCGATCCTGCCCGGTTTTCAGCAGGTGGCGGTGG